>RGDT01000072.1 GCA_009918525.1 Planctomycetia bacterium | reverse complement strand
GGTGTCGATGCCCAGGTGTTCCAATAGCATCGCTTGTGGCCGAACCATGTCGCGGATGCTCAAAACTGGAAAATCGCCACCGTAGGGCCTGCCTGTTGCTGGGTTCGTGGTTCGTGGGCCTGTGCTGCCGTAACAAGAGCCGAGGACGTTGGCACATACGATGCGGAATCGGTCGGTGTCGAAGGGGCGGCCGGGGCCGGTCAGTTCGCCCCACCAGTCCGCCAGCCGCGACGAGCCTGACAACGCATGGCAAACCAAGATCGCGGGGCCGTTCGACCGACCATAGACAGCATAGCGAAGAGACGCGGGCGACAATTGGCCTCCCGCATCTAGGCGATAGGGTTCGTCCTGGCCGAAGACGAAATCGCCCTCCCTATCCGGCTCGATCATGGTGTTCCCTGGCTCGCTTTCAGTGCATGGTCAAGGTCGCTCAGAATATCTCGAATGTCCTCGATACCCACCGAGAGCCGAAGCATCTCCGGCGTCACGCCCGTGGCCTGCTGTTCTTCGGCGGTGAGCTGTTGGTGGGTGGTGCTTGCGGGGTGAATGACAAGGGACTTGGCATCCCCGATGTTGGCCAGCAGGCTGAACAGCTTGACGGAATTGATGAACTTCTTACCGGCTTCCAGTCCGCCTTTGATGCCGAACGTCACCAAGGCACCGGCTCCATCGGGCATGTATTTCTTGACCAATGCTGCGTAGGGGCTATCGGGAAGACCGGCATAGCCAACCCATAGAACGCCTGGATGGGTTCGGAGAAACTGTGCAACTTGGAGCGCGTTTTCACAATGTCGCTGCATTCGCAGATGCAATGTCTCGATGCCCTGAAGAATCAAGAACGCATTGAACGGGGCCAAGCACGCGCCCGTATCACGCAGGCCCTGAACTCGCGCCTTCAGGATGTACGCCAGATTGCCGAACGCGGCCGTGTACGACAATCCATGATACGACGGGTCTGGGTCTGTGAACTCGGCGAAGCGGCTACTGGCCTTCCAGTCAAACTTGCCGCCATCGACGATTATGCCGCCAATGCTGGTGCCGTGTCCGCCGATGAACTTGGTCAGCGAGTGGATCACAATATCCGCCCCATGATCAAGCGGCCGACATAAAGCTGGCGACGGGGTCGTGTTGTCGATGATCAGCGGTAGGCCGTTCTCATGCGCAATGTCGGCCAACTTGCTAATGTCGAGTATATCGAGCTTCGGATTGCCGACCGTTTCCGAGTAGACGGCCTTCGTCTTCGACGTGATGGCCTTGCGTAATCCTTCATAGTCGGCGGCGTCCGCAAACTTAACATGGATACCCAAACGGGGCAGAGTGTGATGGAACAGGTTGTAGGTTCCGCCGTATAGCGAGGTCGTCGAGACAATTTCATCCCCCGCTTTGGCCAGCGTAAGCAGTGCGAGGGTCACCGCGGCTTGGCCGCTGGACAAGGCCAAGGCGGCGGCTCCGCCTTCCAGAGCAGCGACACGCTTTTCCAGCACATCGACGGTCGGGTTCATGATACGGCTGTATATATTGCCAAACTCCTGAAGCCCGAAGAGGCGTGCAGCATGATCGGCGTCATGGAATAAGTAGGAAGTCGTCTGATAGATCGGCACAGCGCGGGCGTTCGTCGCCGGGTCGGCGGTCTGTCCGGCGTGGATAGCTAGGGTGCCAAAATGCGGGGAATCTGCCACAGTCGTTGTCTCCGGTCGAATGAAAATGCGACATCCGCTCTCTTTGATAGCGAGGACGAACGTCCTGGCTAGGGTTTCCCTCAAAGCAACCACTACTTCAGGAAGTCGATCGTGCGGGCGGCACAGCCAGTATTGGTCAAAACCATTCCTGCGGAGGCTAAAACCGTACCCCTAAAACCCACCTGTTGATGATCATGTTTTTTCGTAGCGATTGCCGGGTAGTTGTCGAACCAGCTTTTTCAATTGCATCGTTAGCAGGAGTCCGGACAGTTTCGCCACGGATAGCCCTGAGGACTGTGCCAGGTCGTCTACGGATCGCGTCCCCTGTTCCAGCAACTCGTAGACTTGTCCCTCGTCATCGGTCATCTTCGGGCGTGGCGCAGGCGAGTGGGGTGCGTCAACGCCCCGGTGAGGCGCAGGCGTATCAACGTCCCGGTCAGGCTCAGGCGACTGGGGCAACAGTCCGCGCATCTCTACCAAGACGTCCTCAACCCCACGGCATAAAGTCGCCCCGTCGCGAATCAGACGATGGCACCCTGCGCTCTGTTCCTCGTCCACAGGACCGGGAACCGCGAGTGTAGGTCTACCTTGTTCAGCGGCATGTTCGGCCGTGATTAATGCACCAGAACTTTCGCCTGCTTGGACGATGACCACCGCGCGAGCTAAGCCGCTGATGATACGGTTGCGTGCGGGAAAGAGTCCTTTGAGCGGTTCCTGACTAGGTACGCTTTCCGTGATTAATGCACCCGCCAACACAATACGTTCGGCTAACTCCCGATGTTCGGGCGGATAAATTCGATCGAAGCCTCCCGCTAAAACCGCGATCGTTCGTCCTCCGGCATCTAGGGCGGCCGTGTGAGCGATGCCGTCGATACCGCGAGCCAACCCCGAGATGACGCAAGCCCCCGCACGCGCCAGCCCCAACGCCAGTTGTTGTGTCAATCTCCGTCCATAAGCCGTCGGATGGCGGGTGCCGACAATTCCGGCGCCAAAACGGTCGGCTGGTAGCAGTTCACCGCGAATAAACAGGAACGTGGGGGCACCAGGAATCTCGCAAAGGTCCGCGGGATAGTCGTGGCTTCCGCGGGCCACTACACAAATGCCTCTATCGCGAGCGCGACGGAGTTCCTGTTGGGCACGGTCGCGGTTACCACGATCACGCAACGCCTGGGCAATTTTGACTCCAACTCCGGTAATTCCTTCCAGGTCCGTTTCATCGGCTCGCAGGACATCAGACGCGGAGCCGAAGCGATTCAGCAGGGCCGTGAGTCGCATCGGTCCGACGCCGGGCGTCAGGTGTAACGTGAGCAGATCGAGAATTTCGTCTTCGGTCATAGGATTAGGTTACAAAAGGGGGCTTCTAGGATCGACACGGGGGCTGAGATGCTCCTGCCACAGCCGACACGCTCGCCGAGAGCGGGCTTGCCAGGATGGTGGATGCGAGATCAATACCACATCAATCGCCCACCCAGCAGAGCCTGTAATCGCTCAACAACTCCGGCCAAGAAATAGGGCCGATGCAACTGTAATCGACAAGCAGGGTTGAAGTACGGCGAGCGGATTAGATTCAATACGGTTTCCCCGCTGATGCGGTTGTACCCAATATCAAGATGTTGCAGTCTCTGCAAGAAGGGCGAACGGCTCAAAATTCGGATCGCCGCATCGCCTAGATTATTGCTTCCCAGCCACAGATGGGTCAGCCGTGAGAGATACGGCGATTCCAGCAACGCATGAATGGCCTGGTCGGGCAGGCTGTTATGTCTCAGGTCGAGTTGCGTTAATTCGGACGAAAACTCGCTTCCGGCCAACAAGGCCAGGCCGTTGCTTCCGACCCAGTTCCAAGCGAGATTCAGCGAGGTAAGACGGCGTTGCGGTCGCCACGCGGCCAAATCGCGAATCCGTTCCAGCCCTAAGTGATTGTCGGCCAGCACCAGGTAGCAAAGATTGGGAATCGTGGTCGCTTGAAGAAGCCGTTGCAATCGCGTGTTCTGGTTCAACGAGTTGCCTGTCAGATCCAAACCAAACAGCCGTCCGAAATGGGGCGAATCGAGCAGACACTTCAACCCAAGATCGGACAAACTTCGGGGCTCCAACCGTAGCATTCGCACCTGAGCGAGTGACGGCATCGCGGCTACTTTCGCCCAGTTGATCGTCGAGCCGTGAAGATCAAGCTGGAAACACCGGACGGCATTCAACCAGTGCGGGCCGACTTTTTGGAACGACTTGGCAAGGAATCCGCGCATTTGAACCTGAACGGTGAGCAAGCCGCGGTCGAATCGAGCGTGATGAACGGCGCGGGTTAGCTCGGGGGGGATGGTGGGCGTCGAATGTGCGACCCATTCCGGGTCGGCGTTCGCTCCCAAGCGGAGCAGCTGGGCGCGGACGGTCTCTCCTTGTTCTTCCAGCCAATCTGCATACGCCAAACGTGGCAGAGGGTCTTCTGGTGCGGAGAGAATCGCCTGTAGTAAACGGTCCTCGTCACTTGGTGTAGGCCCTGCAATGAACATCGGGGAAGGCGACACGTTCGCGGGCCGTTCGTCGGAGGAAACTGGAGGCATTGCGTCTCGAAAACGCGATTGAACCCATTGCACGGTCTCATGATGGGCAGGAACACTATCAAGAATCAGTGTCCGCAGTTTCGGCAGTTTGGTCGTCGCTGCCAATGCGCGTAGGGCATCGTCGCCCAGTAAGTTACCGCTCAATTCCAGTCCATGAACGCAGGCCAAGTGATCGGCTTCCAACAGTTTGTGCAAGCCGCGAGTGCCGATTGCGTTTCCAGACAGGGATAGGCGTAGGAGAGATCGTAGGTGCGTTGCCGACGCTAAGTGTCGTGCCCCTTCGTTGCCGATGAGATTTCGATCGAGGTTCAGCGTTTGTAAACGATCTAAGCACCGGGCATTGGCCAGGATGGCCAGACCGTCATCGCCTAGTTGGCAGGAAGAGAGGTCGAGATTTTCCAGCGATGCAAAACCCGAGCCGTCACCAAGCGCTTCGAGCGCTAGGGGGCTGATTTGGATTTTACCGAGGTCAAGAGTCTTAAGGTTTGCGAAGTTTCGGGACTCGAAAAACCGTCTCATTCCCTGGGTGCGAACCGTCATTCGCCCGAGGTCGAGGGTGGTCAACTGGGTAAGGGTCGGTGACGAGGCCAGGGAGACGATTCCTTCGTCGTCGTTGTCGTTATACCAGTTTCCGTAGTAGCCTCCCAAAGTTAAGCCGCGCAATTGAGTTAAATGGGGGCTTAAAGCCAACACCCGCAAGCTCTGGGGATGGCAGACATTACCCGGCAGAGCAAGCCAACGCAGTTGGCTAACGTACGGCGACTCGGCGAGAAGCTGTAAAGTGTTAGGACCAAGACCGCTACAGTTCCGCAAATCGAGTCCGCGGATCTTTTGTAGAGCAGGGGAGCGGAAAAAGCGTTCCGGCGAGCGGAGCTTGTAGATCCCGACGCGGGTGACAGGGTGCTGAAATACTTCGTGATGATGAGAGTCAAACGCCAAGAAGCCATCGAACCAGACATGCTCGAAAAGCCCGCGATGAACCACCCAGCGAACGCCAGGGAGGGGAGAGTGTTCGGCAACCCACTCTCGGAGGTGCAGGCGAAGCAAATCGTTCATTCGTCGGCGAGCGTTTTCACTTCCGGGTAAAAGTCGCGATTCGGGACGCTCCAAGGCAAGAGCGAGGCGAAGATACTCGGCCCGAAGCGGTTGATGGTGATCGTCGAGCCACTCCGCGTAAGCAAGACGTGGCTCGTCGGCCTCGGGATCTTGACGAATGGCGTTCAGCAGGTCGTTGAGCGTAAGCGGTCGCTGAACCATGTCGCACTCCCGTAGAGAGTGCTCAGTATAGTTCCTAGACCGCGAACCGGAAAGGCGAGCGGGGACTGTCAACGCCCCGATGGTCTCGCCCTCCACACTCATCTCTTCGCCGTCAGGATTTGGAGAGCCGCCGTTGACTCGGCCTTGACCCGTGGGTCGCTGTCATCTCTCAGTGCTTCCAGAGCCTGTAAAACGGGGGCCGTGTCGGCTCTCATCTCGCCCAAGGCTCGGATACATGCGACCCGGACCACGGGCGAAGGGTCACTTTGAGCTGCTTGAGTCAACCCTTGCAGAACCTCCGGTTCGGACTTCCAGTCTGTCCGCTTCAAAAGATCCGCGGCCATTTCCCGTTCCGAGGGCAACACACTTTCCCGAAGGTCGCTCAAGGCTTTAGAACCGAAACCGCTGCCGTAGGCCGGGTTCATGCTCTGGGGTACCATCCCATGGGCCATCATCATGTGCATGGCGGCCGCTTGCTGTTGGGCCATCATTGCCATCATCTGCTGCTGCATCGCCGGGGTCATCGGTTGCGGAGGAAACAGTGGCATGGGCCTCGGCATCATTCCCGGTCGTGGCATCCCCGCCATCCCCATGTCTGCTGGCACGGGCCGTGTCGGCATTCCCGGAGTGAAGGCGTTCACTCCGCCGTTAGGATCCGTGGTTGCGGGCGTCTCCGGAATCGACATCGCATTGGCCAGCGTTGGCATTTGTCCCTTCACGGGACGAATCTCTTCGACCGCTGCGTGAACGGAGGCGGCTCCCCATCGCGGACGAGCCATGGGGGGAACAAGCGGTGAGGCAACGCTCGGCATCGACGCTTTCGCCGTCGCACACTCGCACGGTTGAGTCTTGGTGCCCGTCGAGAAAAGGCCGAGCATCCTCGTACCGGTCGTCGCTCGGGGTGGGCTCAACTTTGTTGTCGGTGTGACATTTTCGTCGGGTGTCTCTGGCGTCAGCGGTACCGGCTCCTGCAATGCTTCTGGAGGCACGGCAAGGGGTGGAGTCTTCGAGCCGAATAGCCGACCGGTCAACGACGAGGCCGCTGGCGTCGGTTTCATCTCAGGCGAAGGGGAGGGGAGGGGTGGCGCGACCGTCACCACAGGGGAGGATACCACGCTTGTCGTGGCTGCGTTCGGCGGCGTTGTGGCCGATTTTGCCGTGAAACCGAACAAAGCGCGTCCCGTAAATAACGATGGCATGGTGCGTTGTATCGCGTTTCCGCTGTTCGCGGTAGGCGCAACAGGTACCACCGTGCCAGTCGTCGAGGTGGACGGTTGCGGCGGCGTAGGGGTCGGCGTCGTGCTGTTTCTGCCGTAATTTTCTGGAGAAACGAGGGGATCGGGCGCGGAAGCCGTCGCGACGGGAAGAGGAATGCGTGCGGAGGCGGAGCTTCGTTGAGATGCGAGTTCGGCTGCCTTTTTCGAGTCATCCTCGGTCCAGCGTTCGACCTTGCCCCACGATTCTCGCCAGTTGGTCGGGGTTGCTGGTACACTGGGAGCGTTGACGACAGGCGAAGGGGTGGTGGTCAGGGTGTCGGGCAGGAGCGGCGGGGGCGCCGTGGAAACGGTGACGGTCGTTTTCAGGTTGGTCGCTCCATCTCCGACCGTTGCGGTGGAACGAAACGAGAGAAACCGACCTTTCGCTCCAGCGGGTTCGACGACACCCAGCTTTTCCCCATTGTCCAGGGCCTCGATTTCACACAATCGGCTGCCGTCTTTTTGGCTGGTCACTTTCACGACTCTACATTGGCGAGAAGGTTTATCTCCTTCTCGAATGGAAACAATGCGGTTCACTTCCATAACTGTTTGTGCGGTAGCCATCGGGGTTACACACGTCGTTAAGACGCCCGCGACAGCCCCGATCCAGCGCGACCGGATCATTTTCCCCGCCCTCCCTAATTTGCGTATTAAGCCGCGAGCCGAAAAAGTCATAGCTCGGGTCTCGTGGTAGGATTCATCGGCCAGTGAGGGCAGTGAGGATGAGACGGAATAGGAAAGACGCAAGGAAAAGGCGAACGGCACCCGTTGGGATGCCGTTTCGGGATGAAGCGATTTAGACGGCAGGCAGCTCGAAGCCCTTGCGATATTCGCGGGTCAACTGTTCGTTGGCCTTGGCATCGCCGACGAATTTTTCGCCTTCGAGCTTCAGGTTTTTACCCTTACTGTATTTCAGCGTGGTCAAATCGAGTTTATGCTCCTTCAAATGCTTCACGACAGCCTCGTAGCCGTCATTCGCGGCTGCCGAGGTGAACGGTTGTTTTGAACCATCGAAGCCGATATCGGTACCCAGGCGATGCGAGATGTTGCCCAAGTGGCACAAAGCGCTGGACAGGTGGCCTTCTTCAATGTCGGCATTGAGCAGTTTGGAATCACCAGCACGGACGGCCGCAACGAAGTTACCGTAGTGATCGCCGCCGCCACCAAACTCCTTGATAACCTCGCCATCCTTGCTGTAGGCGATGCCTCCGGTGTAGCTGGGACAAACGACGATGCCTTCGCTGCCGTACCAAACATTGCCCACGAAGTTTTGCGGCTTGGGGCCACGCTTGGGGCTTTTCTTGCCGGGGTAGGGCGACTCGGAATTCAGGCCGCGAACCTCGAAAACCAATTCGCAATCGCCGTAGTCGAACTGAATGACTTGGGTGTTGGCGGTCTGCCCGTCGTCGGTGTATCCGAAACGGCCTCCAATGCTAGCGACGGCATTTGGCAAGGTCTTCTTGTTCAGGCCCCAGCGAGCTTTATCCATTTCGTGGATGCCCTGATTGCCCAGGTCGCCGTTACCGGTGTCCCAGACCCAGTGCCAATCGTAGTGCAGCTTGGAGCGCATGAGTGGAGCCAAAGGAGCCGGGCCGCACCACAGATCGTAGTTGACGGTTTTGGGCGGGTTTTGCGGGCCGGTCACTTTGCCGATTGAGCCGCGCAACTTATAGCACAAACCGCGTGCTAGCTTGACGGTCCCGATCTTGCCGGAGTGGATGAACTCGATGGCGTCGCGCATGCCCTTGGTGCTGCGGCTCTGTGTGCCGGTTTGGCATACCTTGCCCGTCTTGCGGGAAACCTCGACCGTGCGACGGCCTTCCAACACGTTGTGGCTGACGGGCTTTTCGACGTAGACGTGTTTGCCGTTTTGCATCGCCCAGATGGCCATCAGTGCGTGCCAGTGGTTCGGCGTGGCAATCGAGATGATGTCGATGTTCGGATCTGAAACCAGCTTGCGGATGTCCTGCACGAACGTGGGGGCCGCGCCTTGCTTTTCGGTGATGTGCTTCGTGGCAGCTCCGATAACGGCTGAGTCCGCATCGCAGATGTGTGTTATCTTACAATTGTGTCGTCCGGCGAAGCCTTGGACGTGGTCCATGCCACGACCGCGAACACCGACAACGGCGACGCGAAGGGTGTCGCTAGCCGCACCTTTTCGGGCTGCAGTCGCTTTTTCCTCAGCGGTCAGGCCGCGTGAGGAATTCTGCAGCATGCCGGCAGTAGTTGCCAACAAGGCAGAATGGTTAAGGAATAGTCGTCTGTCGATACGATGCATGAAGAGTCTCCAGAGAAAGTCGGTCGATTCAGGCGAGCGTGGGCGTGTCAACGCCCCGGTGCTTGGCTACTAATTTAGCTGGTTGAAGTCTGGGGACAAAGGAATTTCATGATCCAAGATCAGAAAAGCTTAAAAATGTGGTAAGCAATTTGCTGTGTGCCTGTGTGTGGGAGCTTCGCGGCACTTTGTCAAAAGGTTCAACCTAAATCCGCTCGTGTCGGCTCTTATCCGTTATCCTCGTTCTGGATATGAAAACAACTATGCTGGAATTGAAGATCGCACGTGGCCGATGTCTTCCGCTTGGAGCCTCGGGAATGCCCGACGGCGTCAATTTTGCTCTACTTTCACGCAACGCTACGTCGGTGACGCTGGTGTTGTTCCCCATTTCAGGCTCAGGCGTTCTAGCCGAAGTTCCGCTCCATCCTTTACGCAATCGAACCGGCGACCATTGGCACATACTCATCTCGGGCCTGCCTCCCTCTTTCTCCTACGGCTGGCGCGTCGATGGCCCTCGTACTCGCGGCCATCGCTTCGACCCGACGCTCACTCTCCTGGATCCGTCCTCCCCCGCTCTGTCTGGCTGTTCAACCTGGGGCCGGGCCACCGAACCTAGCGATCACACCGAACGCCGTAGCCTCTATCTCCGCCGTCCCTATCGTTGGGGCGAAGATATTCCCCCGCTCATCTCCCCGGAAGACTCCATTATCTACGAACTTCACGTCCGCGGCTTCACCTGCCATCCCTCCAGCGGCGTCCGCCACCCTGGCACCTTCGCCGGACTTATCGAAAAGATCCCTTACCTCCAGTCCCTCGGTATCACCGCCGTCGAACTGTTGCCCATTCACGAGTTCGACGAGAACGACTGCCCTTTCTTCCATCCGGCCACGGGAGCCAAACACCGCAACTTCTGGGGATATAACACTATCGCCTTCGCCGCACCCAAAGCCGCCTATGCCGCCAGCGGTCCCGAACAAGGCCAGGTTCACGAATTTCGCGATATGGTCAAGGCGTTTCACGCTGCAGGCATCGAGGTCATTCTCGACGTGGTGTTCAACCACAGCGGAGAGGGCGACGACCGCGGCCGAACCTCTAGCTTTCGCGGTATCGACAACGCTTTGTTCTATATGATGGGACCCGATGACAACTATCTCAACTTCTCCGGCTGCGGCAATACGCTCAATTGCAACCATCCGCTCGTACGCGGGCTGCTCCTGAACTGCCTAAGATATTGGGTCGCCGACATGCACATTGACGGCTTGCGCTTCGACCTCGCCAGCGTACTGGGACGCGACGGCAACGGCCATGTACTCGACGAACCGCCTGTCCTGGAGATGATTGCCGAGGACGGGGTATTGGCCCACACCAAGCTGATCGCCGAACCGTGGGACGCGGCGGGTCTTTATCAGGTGGGACACTTTCCCTATGGTCGGCGTTGGAGCGAATGGAACGGGCAGTATCGCGATCATATCCGTCGGTTCTGGCGAGGCGAGCCTGGGTTGACAGCGGCCGTTGCCACGCGATTAGCCGGCTCATCAGACTTGTACGAATGGGCGGGCCGTAAGCCGACTTCTAGTATCAATTTTGTAACCTGTCACGACGGCTTCACGCTGTGGGACTTGGTAAGCTACGACCGCAAGCATAACCGAGCTAACGGCGAAGACGAGCGTGATGGGAGTAATGATAACCATTCTTGGAACTGTGGGGTTGAAGGCCAGACGCTGGACGAGAAGGTGCTTAGGCTACGGCGACGACAAGCCCGCAATCTATTCGCGACGCTTATGCTCTCCCAAGGCGTGCCGATGATGGTGGCGGGCGATGAGTTTCTGCGTACCCAGGGCGGCAATAACAATGCGTGGTGTCAGGATAATGAAGTTAGTTGGGTCGATTGGACGTTGGCCGACAAGAACGCAGAGTTTTTGCGGTTCTGTCGCGAAATGATCGCCCTACGCAAACGGCACCCCGCGTTGCGTCGTCGGTCGTTCCTACAACCCGGAGATGTGATCTGGCACGGAACCACGCCGGGCGATCCCGATTTCAACGGTCACAGTCATGCTCTCGCTTTCGCTCTGGACGGCTCACGAACGGGTCGTGAACCGGATCGTGATATTTATGTGGCGTTCAACGCCTGGAATCAACCGTTGCGATTTGTGTTGCCTTTTGCCCCGCAGGGTCGCCCGTGGCGGCGGACAGTAGACACTTCCCTGCCTTCACCGAGCGAAATTGTCGGCCTGGACGAAGGGCCGCGTCTGCTACCTGGAATGGCATACAACGTCGGCCCTCATTCGCTTATCGTGTTAATCGGCGAGGGAGCGTAGCTCATGCACCGCGTTTCGCTGGACCTGCTTTGGCAACTTCTTTGCGGAGATGTTCAACAGCTGTTTTCATTACTCGGTCCTCGAAAGGTTTTTTACCTTTCTGGTCGTGTTGAGGCGTGGGAGCAGCGTCAACCCCGGAAGGGGGTTTCACACGGATAACGTCGCGTTCATTGCGCCAAACCAGATAGTCTAGCCTTTCTTCGTCCGTCAGTTTGACTTCCAGCCCCGTATCAGGTCGCACTCCCCACTCATCCGGGTCGGTGATCTTGGCCGCCTCGAAATCTTTTTTGTCCGGGAAACGGTGGATATTCTTGCCGCTGGGACGCCAGTAGCTCGCGGTGGTCAGCTTCAATGCGCTGGAGTCGTTTTCCATTAAAATAATGTTTTGGACACTGCCTTTGCCGTAGGTCCGTTCGCCGATAATGACTGCCCGTTTGTTATCCTGCAATGCAGCCGAGACAATTTCACTGGCACTGGCACTAAAGCGGTTGACCAGAACAGCGATGGGAATTTCCTTGCCGGGTTCGCTCATCAAAGTGCCTTCCGCCTTGGCATGGTAGCTTTCGTCTTTGTAGTTGCGTCCCTTGGTACTGACGATCATACCGGCACTGAGGAACAAATCGCTGACCTCTACAGCAGCCTTCAGCAGTCCGCCGGGGTTGTTGCGTAGATCGAGAATCAGCCCGCGTGCGCCGTCCTTTTCAAGTTGCAAGACCACTTCACGCAGTTCCGCAGCGGTGTTCTTGCCAAAGGTTGATATGCGAATGTAGGCAATATCGTTGGGTTTATCGACAAACCATTCCCATTGCTTGCCATCGTCCGCGCGGCGAATATCGCCCTGAACCGTTGGCACCTTGATCACAGCCCGCTCGACGCGATAGTCACGGGGTTCCGCAAAGCCTTCTCGGAGGATGGTCAACGTCACGGACGAACCTGGCTTCCCCTGAATCGAATCGACAGCCTCATTCGTTCGCATGGCATCTGTCGGCTTGCCGTCGATTTTGACGATGGTGTCCCCGGCGAGGATGCCGGCTTCATACGCGGGTGTACCAAGCATGGGACTGATGACGGTGAGCCTGCCTCCATTGTTGCGGTCGTAGCCGACGTGGATACCGATGCCGCCAAATTTACCCTCGGATTGTTTGTCGAAGGCTTTATATTCGCGGGGATTGATGTACTGGGAGTGCGGATCGAGACGTTCCAACCCGCCGTTGATCATGTCCTCAACGAGTCGTCGTTCGCGTTCGGGGTCGATGTCTACGACGTACTTTTGCCGGACTTCGTGAAGAACATCCACAACGAGCCGAACGAGTTCATAGTCGTGGTCTTTTTCACGAGTCGGAGCACTGTACGACACGGCCAGCCCGAAGACGGCCACGCTGGCGATACTAAGGATCCAGAAAAGATTTCGGCGCGACATGTCCGCCCTCCGCGAAGATCAAGAGACCGGGGTGATCATAGCACGCCGGAAGATTCGGAGCGATACGAACAACCGTTAGAGACGGAACATATTATTTGTCCCCTATTCATAAAACGCTCCAGATTATCTTGGTCCATGTGTCTTGCGTGTCTTATCGTTTTTAAGTGACCTTCCAGGGATATTACTTCCTTGAGGAGGTGAGCGGTGCACAAATGAGGAGTTCCCGATCCATGATCGCCCCAAATGCTACCTTTTTTGCCTGAGTTATCCCGGAGGTTTATTCGATGCTCACCTTGGTGATGATCACGTGTTTGACGGCGGCAACGACTTCGCCTGGTTCACACCCTAAAACCGGTTATGGATGCAACGGCTTCTTTCTGGGGCGTTGTGATCTTTTTCCGTTCCGCCTGTTTTGTTTTGGTGGTGAGGTCTGCCCCTGTCCAGATGATGGTGCCGAAGGTGGGATTTTTGGTAGTGGATTGAATGGTAATCCTAGAGATTGGGAAGGGGAACCCTACGTCGTTCCCTCAACCATCCAACCCTATTCACCTCCCAAAGGACCGGAGAAGCCGACCGACCCTGTACCCCCTGAGATGAAGAAAATCAGCCAGGCGAGTGAAGCGTCGGCGTGCGTGATCGTCAAGGCTCCGCTCGACAGGAGCATTTCGATAAATGGTGTGCCTTTGAGCCGCAAGAGCGATTCGGAGACGTTCGATACTCCCCCGCTTCAGTTGGGGATGAACTATTCCTACACGGTCGTCGCACGGGTGAAACGCGATGGGCAGGAAGTCAGCGAATCTCGCCGCGTTCCCATCACCGCTGGAGGTCGGGCCGAGGTCGATTTTACCTTGATGAGAGGCGATAATAAGGCTTCTACAGTAACAATTTTGGCCGACCGCGAATCAGTGGTTCGCGTGAATGGCTCTAAAGTCGTTGTGAACGGTAAACAAACCTTTGATACGCCCCTTCTTAGCATCGGCCAGAGCTACTTCTACACGATTGAAACCGATACCAAGAAGAATGGTAAGACATTGACCGAGAAACGCAAAGTGGATGTAGTGGCCGGTCAGGTGATTACCGTTGACCTACGTAGCCAAACGACGGTCGCCGCACGCTGAAGCTGATTAATTTTCGATGAAGTACGTCTTCGACTCTCGATTGCGCGTCAAGAACCGCCGACCAGCTTCGGCGGTCTTATTCAGCCCGAATATGATGAGGATGTCTTAAGTTCGCTTCGTTTTCTCTACCATTTCCAATAAACCAAATACCATTGCTTTCGCGAATGCTGAATCGTTGATGTGGGCGTCCATTTCCACGATGGAGACGTTAGGTCCAGACCACAACCGGATGCTGTCGAATAACGCACGATCGGCCTCCGGCCACCAAAAAGCGTCTCCCTCACGATCCAGAGCCGATACGCCACGCATGGGCAGATAAATCGCGACTGGCCCTCGTGCGGCACTAGCTTTCAAGGCGATTTCCTTGCCTAGTGTGTCGTTCTCGTCCGGAGTTGTGCGCATCAAGGTGACGTTGGGATTGTGTTGATAGAAACGACGTCCCTCAAACTTGGGCGGGACGGTTTTCGGAGGGCCGAAATTCACCATATCCAGTGCACCCACTCCGATCACCTGCGGCACACCATACTGCGATGCTGCGGTGAGTCGATCTGAACCGGCCGAGAGTATTCCGCCGACAAGTTCATCAGCGAGTTCCGTCGTTGTCACATCAAATACGCCGCGAATAGCTCCATCGCGAATCAGCCCCTCCATTGTCAAGCCACCTGTCCCGGTCGCGTGGAAAACCAGCACCTCATAACCGGCCGATTCCAGGATAGATCGCCCTATTTCGACACAGGGCGTTGTCACGCCGAACATGGTTGCAGCGATAAGTGACTTATCGCTAGCGTTTTCGCAGGGGGCGTTTAGCATCCCGATCAGTGCGTGCGCGGCGTTAGCCAAAACGCGACGGCTAATACGGTTTAAGCCCGCGATATCCACGACGGAGTGAATCATGCAAATGTCGCGTACGCCCACATAAGGACGAACCTGCCCCGAGGCGAGTGTACTAACCATAACCTTCGGAACACCAACGGGTAACTCACGCATGGCTGCTGTAGCAATGGTGGTACCAGCCGAACCGCCCAGGCCGAATACACCGAGGGGCCGTAACCTTTTAGCCAGTGCGGCTGCCCCACGCGCGGCAGCGTC
>RGDT01000071.1 GCA_009918525.1 Planctomycetia bacterium | reverse complement strand
TGGGTATGGCGAACTATGCGGTATGGGCGAACTTCAATTTGGACCGTTCCATCGACGGCACGGATTTGACGCAGTTCAACCTACGGTTCAACCGCTATAGGGTTCGGATTTGATCTGGTTAGCCGCTAATTAACTGATCGGCGAATGGTATCGATACGTCCCACCGTCAACAGGCTGAGGATACTTCGAAGAATCGGAGCATTCTCAGCCTTAATTATTGGTGTGAGGATCATTCTTTTCGATTGTTTTGACAGCTCGGTCCTTGTAAACTATTGCGATAGGAGTCCGCTCTACTGGCCTGGATGTGCAAGGCGTAGAATGCCGACCGATTGAAAATTCGGTAAGAAAAATCATTAGATCTGTGTTCTCAAGCCACTATACCCACTGGCAACGAAGCGCAGCAGTTTCTCTGTATGTATTTCCGTAGTCATCGCTAACGTAGTGCGAGCGTCGCCGACCACAAAACGAGAGGACCACTATGAGCGATACGGACCAACCCATGACCGACCCCAAGGAGATGTCGAGGCGTCTCTTTTTTGGCTGCACAGTCGCGGGCATGGCGACAACATCCGGCGGGGGCATTGCTGCCGAGCGACCACCCCAGTTGGCGAAGGTGATCGCAGAACTGGAACCATATTTTACCCCACAGGCGAAGTTTCAGGACGTGTCCCGTGGAAATCCCCGACCTTCCAAACTTCCAGCCGAGAAGAAAAAAGAAGTTGGTCTGACGCGCGAAACCTGGAAGCTCGAAGTCGTCGCCGACCCCGAACAGCCGGCCACAATCGGAAAGCCACTCAGTCGTAAGGTCGATGCCGCTCTGGACTTCACCGAGTTAATTAAGCTCGGCGAAAAACACGCCGTCCGATTCGCGAAGGTGATGACCTGCCTAAATATTGGATGTCCGCTGGGTACCGGCATCTGGGAAGGAGTGCCGCTCCGCGACGTGATCTGGTTGACAAAACCTAAAGAGAACCTACGGCGAGTCTTCTACCACGGTTATCACAACGACATTGCCAGCCAAATATTTCGCAGTTCTCTCCCCGCCAGCCGAGTGTTTGAAGATCCCGACGATTTGCCTCCGGTCATCCTTTGCTATAAGCTCAACGGCGAGTGGCTGACCCCTGAGCGCGGCGGTCCTGTGCGAATGGTGGTGCCAGAGCATTATGGGTTTAAGTCGGTGAAGTGGCTAACCCACGTTTTTCTGTCGAACCAGCCTTTCGCGAACGATACCTATGCCAACGGGAACAACGACGTTGATAGTCCGCTCAAGACATTCGCCGCTACCCTGCACGTCCCTAGTGGGAACAAGATGAATGAGCCGGTCCCCATCACTGGCTACGCTCAGGTTGGTGTATCAGGGTTATCGAAAGTGCAAATATGGATAACGAAAGCTGACAAGAAATGGCCGACGGACGATCCATACTTCACCAATGCGCCTTGGGTCGATGCCGAGATTCTTCCGGCCCCGGAGAAGTGGGGCGATGCTGACCCGCGAGGAGCATGGGGGTTCAACGCTGAGAGTCGGCCAAAGGTCTGGCCGATGAAACTAACGAAAGTCTATTGGGCTGCTCTCATACCCGGCCTACCGGCGGGCGAGTACACATTGCGTTGCCGGACAATAGACGCCAAGGGGCACGCTCAACCGATGCCACGGCCTTTCCGAAAGTCCGGGCGGTGCGATATCGAAGCGGTGACTCTGACGATCCGCTAAGAGGCCAGCCGCCTTCTATCGCCTGCACGAAAAAACCGCTTGAATGGCGTCGCGTTAGGTGAATTGCCCATCCCATGAGCAAAGACAACCCCGCAACTGGCACCGTCAGAGACAGAGAGCCAAATGGCCTAATTGGAGGGATTGTGATGAAATATTATCTTCCGATCGTCGTCACATTCACCGTCACCGCGATTTTCTTCGTCCGGGCCGACAGCGAACGCCCTGTGGTGAAGCAGCCGCGCGCAACATCGGGCGATACGGCCGTCGAACCGGATTGGACGCAAAAGCTAACAATCACTGTCGGTTCTCAAGAAGCTGACCTTGTCGGTACGACGGATCGGGTCATCCAGGCTGGTGTCGATTATGTGGCTCGTCTCGGCGGTGGCACCGTCAAAATCCTGCCTGGTACCTATCGCCTACGCAATTCCATCTTTCTCCAATCCAACGTTCGCCTATTAGGGGCTGGCAGCGAGACGATCTTGTTCAAGGAACCGTCTGCCATCACCAAGTTAGCAGTGGATAGCGACTGGTACGACCAGGAGATCACGCTTACGGACGCGGAGGCATTCAAAGTCGGCGACGGAGTAACCCTTCGTGCTCGTGGAGATGGCAAGTCGTATGAAACCTATACCAAGCGCACTTTGGTCGCCCGCATCGGGAAGCGATTCAAGCTCGATCGCCCGTTACGCGACAACTTCTGGCGCATGGGTCACGCTATTGTAATGAGTGTCTTTCCTCTCATCACAGGGGAGAACATCGCTGATGCTTCCGTGGAAAATATGACGCTGGACGGTAATCGTGACAAGAACGACAATCTCAACGGAAATTACGGTGGCTGCCTTTTCTTCCAAGATTGCAACCGCCTCACCTTCCGTGGTGTTGTCGCTCGCAACTACAACGGCGACGGCATCAGTTGGCAAATATGCCATGATGTCATTGTTGAAAACTGCACCGCCGAGAACAACACTCAACTCGGTTTACACCCTGGTTCCGGTTCGCAACGTCCTGTCATACGCAACAACAAACTAAAGAACAACGACATCGGTATCTTCTTTTGTTGGGGCGTCAAGTATGGTCTAGCGCACAACAACACTATCGAAGGCAACCGCCTAGGCATCTCCATCGGCCACCGTGATACGGATAACCTTGTTACGCGCAATGAGATTCGCAACTCCAAAGAAGCTGGAATTCTCTTCCGCCCGGAACGCGGCAAGGATTTTGCTGGACATCGTAATCGCATTAACAACAACAAGCTCATCGACAACGGCGGCACAGCGGGCGCTGCGATTGAGATTCAGGGAGGTACGGAGTCGATCACTATCGAAAACAACGAATTTAAGGAATCGCGCGGGGTTGAGAATCGGGTGGGAGTTCGTATCGGGATGCATACGCGCGAAGTGACTTTGAAAAATAACACGTTCACCGGTTTTGCCAAACAATCAGAACCGGGCAAAAAATAACACCGAACCAAGAGAGTTCCACCCTAGCTGCCCATGTGTCTTCTGACGCATATCTACGCCCCAGTTGGCCGGATCGAGCGAGGTGTGTTTAGCCCAGGTATGCTGTCAGCGGATCGAAAACAGAAAAATTTTTCATTAATCTGCTTGACCTTCGATGCGAGCTGTCTATTGATTGTTCACCGCGATCGAATCAGTTCGCGGAGAAATGCTTCTAGAAGGGATACATTCTCATGTTCGCGAAGATGTTCCGTACGTTTGCATTGGTTGCCGCGTTAGCTACTCTGGCTGGCGTGGCTCGTGCCGAAGAAAAGGCCGCTGACATTGTGGACACCGCGGTTGCCGCCAAGTTCACGAAGTTGGTTGCAGCAGTGAAAGCTGCAGGTCTCGTTGAGACTCTGAAGGGTAAGGGGCCGTTCACCGTATTTGCACCGACCGATGCCGCATTTGAGGCATTAGGTGAAGAGAAGCTCGGCGCATTGCTCAAGGATAAAGAAACTCTGACCAAAATTCTCACCTACCACGTCGTAGCAGGCAAAGTTCCTGCCGAGGTTGCTATCGGTCTGGCTAAGGACTCCAAATCGGCGAAAAGCGTTCAGGGTGGAATGATCGCTTTATCGCTAGATGGTAAAAACCTGATGCTCAACGCCAGTGCGAAGGTCATCAAGGCCGATGTTATGACAAGCAATGGTGTTATTCACGTCATCGACAAGGTAATTCTACCTCCGACGAAGTAACATTTCTCATAAAACAACGGGGCAGAGCGTGCGCATGCTTTGCTCCGTTTGCTTTCACACTCGCATTACTTTTCCACCCGAAACCTGCTTACTAGCATCATCCGTTTGCATACGTGCGATGCAAGCGTTGATCACTCCGCGAAATAATTGTATGTCCAAACCCGTACTGGTAGGCGAGGCGGCGTTCCACTGAACACCCAACGCATACCACTCGCCGGTTGCTTCGATAGCCTCAACGACACCGTCTAATGCCTGGGCACTGACGCGGAAACCGCGAGCAAGTCGAGCGATAGCTCGACGATGCTCGCTGTTTACGACAACCTCGCCTTCTCCATAGAGTTTTTCAAGATGGGTTCCGGGCAAGACGTTGATGGCGTGGCGTAGTCCGCGTTCCGGTGGATGACGATGTTGTAATGCTTCGGGTAGATCGCGCGGCAAATCGTTGTGAAGCGTTCCACCGTGTGAGCTATTGAGCAATAAGATGCCCTGATCGATGGCCAGCAATGGGATGTTATGGTCGTGGCACCAAGAACATAGTGATTCAGCGTCTGTGGGGCAACGTCTTGGCATACTATCGTGACCGACCACAACGACGCCGTCAATTCCTTCAAGGACTTCACCCCAGGAGCGTTCGCTGCTTTGGGGTAAAATTACGGGAACAGCCTCCGCGTAAGTGATGGAATTGGCGACACCTGCAGGCCATAGTCCAGCGGAATGTCGTTTCCCTGCATGAATATCAGGCCCGTGAATACCGATGCGGATAACCGGGTTGCTTTTTACGGCCATGAGGACTCCTTCCCTCAAGGTGAATTTTCAACAGATTGAGGACGAATAGTACCGAAAGAATGGCTCGAAGGGCAATAGCAGTTCGGTAGATGGTGACGAATGTGCAGAATTGGCCGGAAGCTTAGTTGTGTTATTGCATCTTGACCATCAGGAATTGTGAGACTACTCGTTATAATAGAATCAATTGTATCAATTCCTTTTTCTCATTTTATTCAGGTTGAAGCATGATCCAGTTGAGGCCTAAAACTTTTTATTCAATCGATTTACCTAAGATATGGGTGTATTCTAATGTAGAGCTATCGTACGTGTAAAAAGGTGACTCAAACCTCGATTTGAACGACAAGTCGTCTCATCCGTATTTTTGGTCCTAGGAATCGACTGTTAGTCGATTCCATCATTCACTGCGGTGGGTCAATTCTTTTCTCGCTGACCTCTGTTGTCGGGTTGGGGGGTGAGAAATACTTGGGAACAGTTCGTTGAGTTCTCTTGTCACTTACCTGAATCGTTCTGCTAATCGCTATAGAGGGATTTCGTTTCGATGACTACCCAAACAACTGACACTTCAGCTGCATCCGAACCTTGGCTCCAGGTACTTGGTTCATCACATCTCTCTGATTGGCTTGGCGAGCAGAAACTCAGCCTTGCTTTTACCACCTATCAGGCGGGCAAGCTCTTTCTCATGGGAAGACGTCCCGACGGTGGACTTTCGGTTTTCGAGCGCAATTTTGACCGGTGCATGGGACTTTTCGGCGACGATCAAACACTCTGGCTCAGTTGCCGCTATCAACTCTGGCGTTTGGATAACGTCTTAGCTCCGGGCGAATTTTATAATGGTGGCGATCGTCTCTATATCCCCCGAGTTGGATACACGACCGGCGACCTCGACATTCACGATGTTGCCGTTGAATCGGATGGGCGTGTCGTGTTCGTTAACACTCGGTTTGGTTGCCTGGCCACCTTGTGCGATCGCGCCAGTTTCACTCCTCTTTGGCGTCCGCCGTTTATCAGCAAACTCGCTCCCGAGGATCGTTGCCATCTTAACGGACTCGCCTTAGATAACGGGAAAGCTCGCTACGCCACGGCTGTAGCTCGTTGCGATGTTGCTGATGGTTGGCGTGATCGACGGCGTGATGGTGGCATCGTAGTCGATGTAACCACGAATCAAATCGTGGCCGATGGCTTGTCGATGCCACATTCACCTCGTGTATATCGTGGCCAGTTGTACGTTCTGAATGCGGGCACTGGCCAGTTCGGATGGATCGACTTGTCAAGAGGAAAGTTTGAGCCGATCGCGTTCTGCCCCGGGTTTTTGCGAGGGCTGTCATTTCATGGGGATTATGCGATAGTCGGCATATCGGGACCGCGCAACAATCAGGCAACATTCGGTGGTTTGGCATTAGACGAAGAGTTGTCTCGACGGGGAGCAACGCCGCGCGGTGGGTTAATGATTATTCACTTACGCACTGGAGACGTGGCTCATTGGGTGCGTTTGGAAGGAATAGTCTCGGAATTATACGATGTAGTAACTTTGCCAGGAGTAAATCGACCATTGGTTGTAGGATTCAAAACAGATGAGATCAAAAAAATCTTGACGATAGGTACAGAACGTGCATTATGAATTTTATGTAGATAGGAAATAAAACGTCCCGCCTAACGGCATTCGGCGTCGCCCATCACCGAAACGTCCGCTGGCGGGACAGTGGTTTTATAAACGCCTTTTGAGAGTTGGTCAATGGCTTTTCCCTATTATTTGTCGTTTTTTTCTTCCCTCAATTATGAAACAGACACGGTTTCCTCCTCTTTCTGTTCCCTTGTCTTCGCAAGGTCCATCGGGCAACGGTCTACACTTTGCTTCGGCCGTGGATCGTTTCCACCGCGAGGCGCAACCCGGCGAATTTCATACGGGCCGCTATCGCATGAATTACTACATCTGGGGGCAGGGACCGCCCTTAGTGTTCGTTCACGGTGCGTCTGATACGGGCCGTTCGTTTGCTTTCACGATTTCGCAGTTGACTTCGTCGTTTCGCTGTATTGCCTACGATTTACCTGGGCGTCCGGGCGATGCCTCGTCTCTGGGTCGTTACCGCCACGAGGACTTGGTATCTGACCTGTTCGCGCTGCTAGACCACCTGCGTTTACCAGTTGCCTTCGTGCTAGGGTCGTCTTTCGGTGGCACTATCGTCTTGCGTGCGATGGGCCGCGACCCGCAGCGCTTTCCGCGTGGGATTCTCCAAGGAGCATTAGTGCACCGACCATTGCGACGAACCGAATGGTGGCTTACATGGCTGGCTCGACTGCTTCCCGGTCCCATGACTCAGATGCCCCGACGCGAAAAGATGCTCCGAATCGTTCATGGAGAACCATTCGTCGGTCGTGCCGAAGAATGGTGGCGTGCCTATGTCGATTGGACCGGAGAATCTCGAATATCTACCCTGGGTCGGCAAGGGCAGTTATTACACCGTCTTGACCTGCGACCGGAGTTACCGTCTATTCATCAGCCAGTCTTGCTAGTTGCCGGTGACCGGGATTATGTCGCGCCACTGGAACATTCCGAGATGATCCGCCATCGCTTGCCTCACGGTCAACTAGTTGTTCTAAATGGTTGTGGCCATGTCCCGAGTTACACCCATCCCGAACAGTTCGCTGACGTGATCCGTGCGTTTCTCACCGGCTAGGTGTCCTAGAGATGTTTCTTACGAAGCAAGCCGTTTGCGTGCCTCGTCCAGAATGACTTTCGACGCCGTCGCTCCCACACGGGTCACACCGATGTCCCTTACAGCCAAAAGCCGCTCGAATGTTCGCACGCCGCCCGCGGCTTTGACTTGCACGTGACTGGGAGAGTGCTGACGCATTAGACGGAGATCGGCGTCCGTGGCTCCTCCGTCGCCGTAGCCCGTCGAGGTCTTAACCCAGTCAGCCTTCACTTCGCCACAGATGCGACATAACTCGATCTTATGTTCGTCCTGTAAAAAGCAGTTCTCGAAAATGACCTTAACCTTCGCTGCTCGACGGTGCGCCACTTCAACGACGGCCGCAATGTCGTCCGCGACAAAGGCGTACTGTTTGGACAGCACCTTGCCGATGTTGACCACCATATCTAATTCGACTGCTCCCTCGTTGATGGCTGCTTCGGCCTCGGCGACCTTGATGCGAGTGAGGTGCCCACCGTGGGGAAAACCGATGACCGTGCTGGTTGCGACCGTAGAACCAGCGAGGAGGGTATTGGCCAATCGTACGGCATAGGGTTTGATACAGACGGAAGCAACATCATACTCAATCGCTTGGAGTATCCCCGCTTCAAGGTCGGCATCGGTCAACACTTGCTGTAATAAGCTGTGGTCGATCATCTTGGCGATGTTCGTGTACGTCATGGCGGTTTCTCCCAACGCCAACCAGTGACCACGACTCCACTGAAAAAACCAGAGTCATCGCTTACGCTTCAGAGCCGGAAGCGTAAGCGACGGCGCTGCATCATTCGCTCAGGCCGGTTAGTCGGCCATTGCTATCGCCGAAGCGATCCACCTTAACAGTCATCCGTTCCATCATTTCGATCCACAGGTTGGCGACAGGTGTATTTTGGGCGTATCGAATGTGTCGACCTGTCTTGAGACTTCCGCCGCCCTTGCCTAATAGCAAGATCGGCAAGTTGTCGTGATTGTGCCGATTGCCGTCGCTATTACCCGAACCGTAGGCGATCATGGAGGAGTCCAACAGCGACTTATCGCCTTCCTTGACGCTCTTGAGTTTACCTATGATGTAGGCCAGCGCTTCGATATGGAACTTGTTAATTTTCTGAATCTTATCCTGTTTTTCCTTCTTCCGGCCGTGGTGGGATAGATCGTGGTGCCCTTCACTGATTCCGATTTCGCGATAAGGGCGATTACTGCCCTCGTTCGCAAAAACGAATGTGCAAATACGAGTTAGGTCGGCCTGGAATGCCAAGACCATCATATCACCCAACAACCGGAGGTGTTCGCTGCTCGCCTTGGGGAAGCCCGTCGGGGCAGTTGCGCCTGCTGGTGCGGTTGTCGGTTCGGTCGGTTGGTCGAACTTCGCCAGGCGACGTTCGATTTCGCGAACCCCGTCAAGATATTCATCCAACTTACGGGTGTCGGCCGAGCCGAGACGACCACGCAACGAACGAGCATCCTCCGCGACAAAATCGAGTAGGCTTTTCTTGTAGGCAGCCGCCTTGTAGCTGTTACGATCACTGCCTTTGCCACCCCCGAAGAGACGCTCGAAGACTAACCGCGGGTTGGTCTCCTTGGCGACCGGCGAGGACTCGGTTCGCCATGATATAGACGACGAATACGCACAGCTGTAGCCGCTATCGCAGTTGCCGGCCGTACGGCCACCCTCGCAGCCAATCTCAAGCGTCGGGAACTTGGTAGCCGCACCGATTTGCTGGGCAGCGAACTGGTCGGCCGAGATCCCCACCTTAATGTTGGCCCCAGCCGTCTTGCGGGGTTGGCTGCCTGTTAGGAATGCGCTCATGGCTCGGGCGTGGTCACCGGGGCCGTCCCCGTTGGGACGTGCTTTGTCTGCCGTCAACCCGGTCAGTACCAACAAATCGTCTTTGAACGCGGTCAGAGGTTCCAAAGTGGGCGTCAGTTTCTTTAATGCACCTTCCTCGGCTGGCGTCCAGTCTTCCATGTGGATACCGTTGGGTACATAAATGAACGCCATGCGGCGCGGAGGCGTCTTGGCGGGTGCGGCGAAGCTCATGCCTTCGAGCAGCGGGAGGGCCAGCGAGACGCCGAGGCCCTGCAAGACGGTTCGGCGGGAAATGGCGGGGGTAGTCATTTTACGGCACCTTTGGACCGACGTTTCTGGAAGGGATCACTCTTAACGATTTCCAACACCAAGACGTTAAATTTATATTCGCCCTCAGTCAGACGCTTCGCGATCGACTCCGTAAAGCATCGATCCGTACGTTCCATGCCGCGTCCTACAGCATAGGTCAGCATCTTGTCAACCATACACTTGACGAAAAGATCCTTTTTTGCCAACAACACCGTGCGTAACTCCGCCGGGCCGTTGAACCGGCTGCCATCGGGCAAGACGCCCGATGCGTCGATTTTGTGCTTTCCGTCGATCGTGCGCCAGCGTCCCACGGCGTCAAAGTTTTCATAGCCGAACCCGAGCGGGTCCATACGAGCGTGGCACGAGGCACAGTTGGGGTCTTTGCGATGTTGCTCCATCTGCTCACGGAGACTACCTTTGAGTTCGCCTTCCTCCTTGAGTTCAGGCACATCGGGCGGCGGGGCTGGGGGAGGCGTGCCTAAGATATTTTCTAACACCCATTTTCCGCGTTTGACTGGCGAGGTACGTGTCGGATTGCTCGTCACGGCCAACACGCTCGCATGAGTCAGAATTCCTGACCGCGGCGTACCCTTGAGACTGATTTTGCGGAATTCGGCACCTTTGACATCCTTGATGTCATAATGCTTGGCTAAACGATCATTTACGAACGTCCACTCTCCGGCCAAGAACTCTAAAACACTGGCATTGGTGTCCTTGACGTGTAGGAAAAATCGCTTGGATTCCTCCATCATGTCGCCTTTAAGATCGGACGACACACCCGGAAACCGCTTCGGATCGGGACTGAAGGTCGGCAGAGACCGCAAATTTAGCCATTGCATAGCGAAATTTTCGGCCAACGAATCACTTTTGGGTGACTTCAGCATCCGAGTGACCTGGGCTTCGATAACGCCCGGTTTGCGCAATTGTCCCTTTTCAGCAAGTTCAAAAAGTTCCTCATCGGGCATACTCGACCACATAAAGTAAGACAAACGTGATGCCAACTCCCACTCGCTGATCGGCCCACTTTGCGGAGCATCAGCCCCGGCTCGTCGTTCAGGGTCCGCTTCAACTCGGAATAGAAAAGACGGAGACACGAGAACGGCCTTGAGTGCCAGTCGCAATCCCACGTCGGGCGCATCGCCCGCATCACGAGCCGTGCGTACCAAAAATTGCAGGCGTTTGACTTCTTCTTCCGTCGCGGGGCGACGCCAAGCGCGACTTGCAAAATTACGCAAATTGCGCGGCTGGGCATCTTTTTCCGTCGGCGGCACCGGCATCATCTTCTTTCGCAAGCTAAGGTCTGCCCAGGCTTTTTCGACTATCTGATCGGCTGCCGCCAGGTACTTTTCCATCAACAAAGGCGGCAGCGATAACACATCGCCGATGTTATCAAACCCATAACCGACGTCATCGGCCGGAAAATCGCGAGCGGGCTGAAAATGGACACCGACCAGATCACGAATGGTATTATTGTACTCGGCTCGGTTCAGACGGCGTAGCGTGACACGTCCGGGGTCTTTCGGGCCGGTACAAGCCTCTTTGAAAACGACCGCCTCTAACCATTTCTCGATTAAAGCCATCTCTACGGCGGTCGGCTTTTTGGACCCCTCGGGGGGCATGAGTCCTTCGCGAAGGTTGTCGCCTACCTGCTCCCAGAGCACACGATTTTTGAGGATAGCGGCGTCTGTCTTCTCGCGGTCCAGCACGATGCCGCCGCGTTTCTTGGAGCCGGAATGACACTCAAAGCAATATTTCGTCACGAGCGGGGCGATATCGCGTTCGTAGGACGGCATTGCCTCCGTGGGAGAAAATCCCGGCTTGGTCGACCCTGATTGGGCACACCATGGCAACAACGCCATGACCAAAACGACGAGAAAGGGCCATTTGTTGGCATCCGTACTTTGCAGCGAGTAGTCCGTCGAAACGAACACAGGCAGGACTCCAAGGCGGGGTTGAATTTATTATCGTCGAAACAAGCCCGACCTGCAAGCGGTTCGTCCTATAAAAATCAATCGCTCACCTAGTTCTCATTTCTTGGCCTTCTTGTTCAGCGACGCCCACGGCACGACGTTCGACCGCTTCGCCCATGCCTCGTACATACCGATCATTGCTTTGACGCGCTGGGGTTCTCGACTAGACAGATCGTTTAACTCGGTTCGATCGTTGGCCAAGTCGTACAATTCCCACGGCTTATTATGTTGTGCTACCAGTTTCCAGTCGCCCTGACGCACTGCCTGGTTGCCTTCGTGCTCCCAGTACAACGCCTCGTGTCCCTCACGCTTGCGTCCTTCGAAGATGGGCCGTAGACTTTTGCCCTCCAGCGGTTGCAACTTCGCCGGATAGGTCGTCCCGCTGAGATCAACGCACGTCGCCATAATGTCGATCAGATGGCCCACTTGCGAAGTGATCCCCGGGGTCTTGATCGTCGCCGGCCACGAAGCGATCAGCGGAGATGCGATCCCACCTTCGTGGACCCAATGCTTGTACATCCGAAAAGGCGTGTTACTGGCATTGGCCCAGCCGACACCGTAGCTCAAAAACGAGTCCGGTCCGCCTGCGGGTTCGCCTTTTTTGCCACGGTCAATGATCTCGGCGCAGCCTCCGTTATCGGCCATGAACAACACCAACGTGTTTTCCCTAGCGTTCATGGCATCTAGCTGCTCCAGTACCTTGCCGATGCCCCGGTCCATGCAAGTGATCTGTGCCGCGTAGACGGCCATGCGATGCGCCGCGTCCTCACGATTTTTAGCGTCGGTCCAAGCCGGCACCTTGGCATCGCGGGCGGTCAGTTTCCATTTCGGGTCGATCAGCCCCAGTTTCATCTGCCGTTGGAGACGTTTCTCACGTAGAACGTCCCACCCTTCTCGATACGTGTCCTTGTACGCGGCAATGTCAGAAGGGTGAGCGTGCAAGGGCCAGTGCGGTGCAGTGTAGGGCAGATACAATAGAAATGGTTTGTCGAACTTAGCGTGTTCCTTGAGAAACGCGACCGCGTTTTCGGTCAACGCGTCGGTGACATACCAATCTTTCGGCGGGGTGATCTTTTCCGCATCGCGGACCAAGGTACGGCCCGGATCGAGTCGCCAGTAGTTCGTACCACCGCTGACCAGTGAGTACGAACGGTCGAACCCACGGTCTACCGGCCAGTGACCGGCATTTTCCCCAACATGCCATTTGCCCGAGAGATAAGTCCGATAGCCTGCCGTGCGTAGAACCTCGCCCAGAGTCGCGCAGCGGTCGTTGAGTCGGCCCATGTAGCCAGGGCGACCGCGATTATCGACCATGTGCCCGACCCCAGCCTGATGCGGGTACAATCCAGTCAGCAAGCTTGCGCGCGTCGGGCAGCATCGAGCGCAGTTGTAGAACTGTGTGAATCGCAATCCCTTGGCGGCTAGTCCGTCGAGGTTCGGCGTCTTAATCTCCGAGCCGTAGCAACCCAGATCAGCAAACCCCATGTCATCGGCCATAATGACGACAACATTAGGCTTGGCTGCCAGCAAAAGCACCAGTAACAGCCCCATATCAAGAGTCCTCTCGCTGAGATTGCTTGGATTCCGGGTTGAGTAACGAGCCGGACAACGGCAGGAGGCCCACCAACGCCAAGGCGGTAAAGCATAGCAACACGCCATCTAAAGGCAGACGCGGCCCGGATAGTGCTTCGGCATGACCCAGAACATACGGCACCGGGATCCAGAACGCTGCTAGTGTGGCCGGGAACGATTCCCAACGATAGGCGTAACTCCAACGCCAACCGATCAGGCCCAGTAGCAACATTCCGACCAGCCATGTTTGCAGGAACATAGGCCCCCGTTCGCGAACCAGGACAGCAAAGGGGTCGGACTTCTCGTTGCGATTGGCGTTGTCCGCAACAACCACTTCGGAGTCCATGCGAGCGGCCAGGGTGCCGTCCGCCAACCAACGATCACCCAGATAGAACGCCAAAAAAGCATGAAGCCGACGCCGAACGGTGGAAATCGGGCGTTCCTGTAACTCGCGGACAACGAGGGGGGCCAAACGCTCGTAGCGGCCCACTTGACTCTCAATGGCCGCTAGTTCGTCTGCGGGAAGTTCAGCCCATGCTTCGGAAGTTGGCGGTCCGCCCGTGGCGAGCGGGTTATTACCGATCCAAAGATGAAGATAAGCGGTGCTGACGATGGGTGCAGGCTCGCGGATCGCCTGATAGTTACGCACGCACCAAGGGCCGAGGCCGACGACGAAGCCGAGTACCGACACAAGGCCGCACAGCCAGCCGCGTTCAAACGATCGACTACGGACCAGGAACCAGATAACGCCTGCGAAACTTAAGGGCAGGAAGGCAGCTCGAACGAGTGCGAGTCCCGCCCAAAACAGCCCGAGCAGAAGCGAGCCGAGTTCGCCCCCTTTCTCTCCTGTCTGGCTAGAGCTAAATAGGGCGACGGCCAAGGCGAATGATGCGAGAACGCCGTCATCTATTCCGGCAACAGCGAAAATGGCGAAAGGGTTGAGAGCCACAAGCAAACCGGCCAGCAAGCCGACGCCCGTGTGACGAAAAGCCCGCCGAGCGAAGAGGAAATAGAGGGCAGCCGTCAGTCCACCTAAAGCGGCCTGAATCCATCGAACGAGCGGATAGAGTTGGTCGGTCTCAACCGTGCGAGCGAGCAGACCGACGAGATACGGATAGCCGGGCGACACATGGGCGGTTCGTTCGATGTCTTTGGCGAAGGGGGCTTTAGCGCGTAGACTACCATCGCGGACAGAAGCGATGAGTTCTTCGATTTCGCTTGGCGACGACTGGGGGCCGAGGTTGGATGGTTCCTGAACGCGAAGAACGCCTGGCGATCGGGCTTGATCGGCACAAACCATCAAATAGCCGACACGCAAACCTCCCGCGGTGGCCAGGACCAGCACCAAAGCGAGAAAATCGAGAGAACCGAAGCGGCGAAGTTCCGCCATGGGAATAGTCCTTTCCAGGAGGGGAACGACCCAGCGAGGGTATTATCAGAGCCGGAAGCGTGAGCGACGGTCAATAGAGCTACGATAGCCTGATCGATCTCCTACGTCCAGCAGGCGTTTTTTGAATCGCCTTGCCGCCAAGGCCGAACGAAATATCTTTTTTCTGTTCCTGGCATCTTATTGGTTTGTCTGCTAGTACATTACAGGGAGGAGGCTGTCTTATGTTCCGTTCCCTCTTGGTCCTTGTGACTCTTCCCCTGGTTGCTGTCGGCATCGGTCGTGCACAAGAAGACGAACCGACCTTGCTCGACGTTAAACTCTCTGATTGGATTAAACGCCTCGACGAGGGCGTTACTCCTAAGGAACGACGAAAGGCAGCCATTGCCATCGAACAGATCGGCCATGCCAAGAGTCGTCGCGTTGTTCCCGCACTCGTCAAAGCGCTGCGCGACGATAAGGATGAATTCGTTCGTCTAGCTGCTGCTCGTGCCGTCGGGCGTGCCGTCGCCAAGGCCAACGAACAGGCCCGCGAAGAACGTAAAGAGGAACTACCGAAGTTCGAGACCGCTCGCGAAACGCTCGTTACTGCCCTACGTTTCGACAAAGCCGACGCTGTTCGTGAAGCGGCGGCCTTGGCTCTTGGCGACATCGGTCCCGATGCTCGTCTGGCCGCCTCCGCCTTA
>RGDT01000008.1 GCA_009918525.1 Planctomycetia bacterium | reverse complement strand
GATGACCAGTTTCAGCTTTTCGAGTCGAGTTAATTTTTCCAGCGAGTTCAACCCCGCGTCGGTGATTTCCGTTTTCCACAGGTCCAGCACTTTCAGCGACTCCATCCCCTCCATCTGCCGCATCCCCTTGTTGCCGACCTTGGTGAACGACAGGTCCAGCACGCGCAAGTATTTGATACCGCTCAGTTTGCCTACCACGTCATCCGTGGCGGCCGTCTCTCGAAGGTACAGTTCGCGCAAATCTCCGAAGCGTGCTGCAGTCTCACCTGTGATCTTCAAGCGGGTGAGATTCAGTGCGAATAGCGGAACGGCGGCTAAATCGTTCAGGCCGACATCCGTGACTTTGGTATCGGTCAGGTTCAGGTACCGCAACGAGGTGAGGCCGGCTAGCGTTTTCATGCCCGCGTCGGTGACGGCGGTACCCTCTAGGTCGAGGCGTTCCAGCTGCTTGAGTACCACCAGCGAGGTCAATCCTGCGTCGGTCAGGGCGGTTTCCCGTAGGTCCAGTTCGCGTAGGCTGGTCAGTCCTTCCAGACCTTTGCCTGTCACTTTCGTCCCAGCGAGATTGAGCGATTGCAGTTTTGTGAGCCTCGTCAACGAGGCCAAGCCGGCATCACCGATGCGTGTGCGGCCAAGTCGAAGCGTAGCGAGTCCCGTCAGTTTGCCCAGCGACACCAGCCCGCTATCGGTGATGGCTGCTCCATCGAGCATTAGCTCGCGTAAGGAAGTCACCTCGGCCAGATGTGTCAACCCGGTGTCGGTGATGGCCGTCCCTTGCAACTGCAGTGTGTCGAGGAACGGCAAGCCCTGAAGGAGAATTAAATCAGCGTCGGTGATGGGGCCGTGTAAAACGACCGCGACGATCGGTTTACCGGGTAGTTTGTCGTCGCGTTGCAGACGTGCGCCGAGCTTTTCCAACACCGCGACCGCTTGCGGGTCTTCCTTCTTGGCCTGAGCAGCCGGTGCCCGTCGAGGTTGTTCGATGGCCTTGGGAGGTGAAGGAGTTAGCGTTGTGAAATACACGATTAAGCCGACGGCCACAACGAGCGTCGCAGCAGCAATGATCCGTTTCACCAGTGTATTCCTCAGCGTGTCAATCGAAACGCTTCCGGACGACCCTTGCGAAAAGCGGTAGCCCCTTCGGTGGTGACTCCGGAACCGACCGCTTCCAAGACTTCCAGACTCTCCAGTGCGGAGAGCGCAGCGATGCCCTTGTCGCCGACCGCCGTACCCGAAACCACGATCCGTTTCAGTTTGGTCAGCCCTTTGAGTTGCATCAAACCGGCATCGCCGCCTTTGGTGTTGCCCAGGTCCAACACATTGAGGGCGACGGCTGTTTTCAGAGTGCCGATGCCTGCATCACCGATGGGGGTAGCGAACAGGCTGAGCGTTTGCAACATTTTCAGGGACGCGACCGCATTGAGGGCCGAATCGGTCAAGGGGGTCCGTCCTAGGTCGAGCGTACGAAGATTGTTGAGTTTTCGCAGTGGTTCGAGGTTGGAGCCAACTTTCGTACCGGAGAGATTGAGATATTGCAGCGAAGCCAATCCCGCGATGTGATTTAATCCGTCGTCGCTGATTTTGCAGTCGCGCAAATCGAGCGACTGGAGCTTCGTCAATCCCTTGAGCGTAGTCAGACCCGCATCGGTGATTGCGGTGCCGCCCAAGTCAAGCCGCTCCAAAGTGTTAAGCGTGGCAACGGCGGTAAGTTCGGTATCCGTAGCCTTGGCTCCAGTCAGGTCGATAGCGGTAACGGTATCGCCTTCTTTTTCGATGACCGCGCCTAGAGCGCGAAGCGTCGCCACAGCCGGCGGTTCAGCGGCTTTGGTAGACGGCGTTTTTTTGTCGTCCGGTTTTTCTTTGGTATTATCCTTGGGTGGTTGACCCAGAGCGGACAACACGACAACTAACCCAACCAGCCCCATCGCTCGTTTCACGGCTCAACCCCGCCCGACGACGTATACGGTTGACTCTTACAGACATGATAAGAGTTTTGCCGACGTGGGCCAGTCATTCTAGGAAAACCGAAAGGCGAGACGGGCAGCAGTTCAAAGATTACCCTATGGTTCGCGTTCCGGTACCGACCTGAGGATTGTCCCCGCGGGTGTTGAACAGATAACGCTGATTACAGATGCGGATCTCGTCACCCGGTTTCAGGGGGGTCGGCGCGTTGATGCGCAATCCGTTGAGGTAAGTCCCGTTTTTAGAAGCGGTATCATGCAAGATGCACGAACCGTCGTGATGCACGAGAATCGCGCAATGACGACGCGATACGAATAGGTCTTCCACGTGTATATCGTTGTCGGAAGATCGGCCCATCGTGTTGACGCCGACCTTCAACGGAAAAACATATTCCCGATTGGAGATCCAGTAATCAAGCGGGCGATCGGTTTCCGGCTTGCCGTCGTACCCAGCCCGAATCATGGTCGGGTTAGGCTCTTCACTGGCCGAACGATGGACTTCGCCGAACATCGTTTCTTGACCGCGTGCTTTCAAGACAACGTCTCGCGCCCGGCGATAGTCTTCACGCCGGACGGGGTCCAGATGAATGCTGTTGAATCGAGGATCACCCATAATCCACCTCGGGCAGGGAATTGAGTGGTGGCGATCAATCACATACTATATATTACTACCCTACATTGATAACGGTTGCGGGCCAAGTGCAGATTGCGTGGAAAAATTCATCCATTTTAACTGGTACTTCCCTCATATCGCGTGACGATTTGATTTTCAACCGCTACCATAACCCAACTCGCTGGATTTCGGACTTGGAGTCCTCTCCCATGACCCATTCTATTGATCGCCGAACGTTTCTGGCCGCTGCCGCCGGAACGACACTCGTCGCGGGCGAAACACCACCTGTTGCCTTTTACTTTGTTAGCGACACGCATTTTTTGGCCGAAAAGGACAATCCCGGGCGACTCGACCCGCGTTCGGCGAAGATTACCACCCAGCTGATCGCCACCCTCAATCGCCTACCCGGAACCGACATCCCCGCCATAGCCGGCGGCGGTAAGGTTCTCGCTCCTCGCGGCGCCATTCACGGCGGTGATTGCATCGATACCGGCGATAAGACCAACGTCAAAATGCAGCAAACCGAATGGTCCGGATTTGCCGATACTTTCGGGCTAACCGGCAAAGATGGGCAGCTCAAGGTGCCTGTGTACGAAGTACATGGCAACCACGACAGTCCGCGCGGAGACGGTCTGGCCGTTAAGAAGATTATCGCCCGAAATAAAACACGCCCCGACCTTGTGAATGTCTCGGCTAATGGGGTGCATTATTCGTGGGATTGGAGCAACGTCCATTTTGTGAATCTGGGTATCGTGGTGGGTGAAGACGCCTCCGTCAAACGTCGTCGTCGCTATGCCCCGCTGGACAGTTTGGCCTTCCTGGTCACTGATCTCAAAGACAAGGTGGGTAACTCGGGCCGACCGATTGTCATCACGCACCACATCGACCTCTTACGCTACTCGCAACCTTTGCCGGTCGAGGATAAACGGGCCGAAAAAATGGAGTGGGACCCGGCCGACGTCCAAGGCTTCTACGCCGCCCTCAAGGGGTATAACGTCGTGGCGATTCTTTACGGCCACACGCACGCCCGCAACGTGTTGCGTTGGGACGGGACCCCAAAGGCGGCGCGGACGGGAATTGCGACATTCAATGTCGAAAAAAGCAGCCATTTCGCCGCGATGCGTCAAGCGTTCTTCTACTTCGAGATACGCGGCGGCAAGGTATTGGTCCGTGAGTACCGCACGGAAGACGGCTGGCAAACCGGATCGTGGACGCCCCAAACCTGGACCGCCTGAACCGACCAAGGAGCTAGTTGATGATGCGATGGGTAGCTGGGACGTTGCCCCTCTTGGCCGTTCTGACATTTGCCGCCGTGCCGAGTCGTCCGCGAATCGATCCGGCCGGCGTGCCGGTCGAGTTGCTGTTGTGTGGTTCTGGCGACCAGTCTGCTGCTCTGGACCGCTTTCTGGAAACGGCCGGCGGAGCCAAGGCGCGTCTTGTCGTCCTGACATCGGGAGCCGAAGGCGTGTCGGGACCGCTAGGCGAACGTGCGAAGAAAGTCGGAGCCAAGATCGAAGTTCGACCGTGGCGCGTCGCGGCCGACGGGACATTCACGCCTCTGGGTGATGTGACCGGAGTTTGGCTGGCGGGTAAAATGGATCGAGTGCCACCGATGTTTCGTAAGGCATTGGAAAGCGTGCGCATCGTTGCCGCATCTGAGCCGACCGCCGACCTGTTGCCGGATGCCATGTTCGGCGGCGAGCAACCTGGGGCGTATCAAGTCGGGTACGAGCTTGGCGACCGTGCCGCCCTCAACGTCCAAGGACGCACCTTACGCGTAGTAGGAAACGGTAAGATCACCATTCGTATCAACGGAACCAAGACCCAAAAGCCGCGCGAGCTAGTGCTGACGGGTAAGCAAGAAGAAGACCTTACCGCCTTACGCCGCTCGGCTCGGGACCGTGCCGAAGAGTTTCCGCCGGCCCGTCTGGGCGTTCCAACCGTTGACAAAGGGACGTTGATCATCGTTGGTGGTGGGGGAATGCCCAAAGGATTGATTGAACGATTCGTGGAGATGGCCGGAGGGAAGGAAGCCAAAATTGTCGTACTACCGACGGCCATGCCCGACCCATTACCCAAGCGGGACGGCATCGCGGAACTGTTTCGCAAGGCCGGGGCGAAGGTAACGATTTTGCCCGCTCGCGACCGTGTCGGTGTGGAGAGCAAAGAATCCATCGCCGCTCTGCGCGAAGCGACCGGTATTTGGTTTGGCGGTGGGCGACAATGGCGCTTCGTGGATGCCTACGAAGATACAGCCGTTCTACCGCTCATGTTCGACGTGCTCAAACGCGGCGGGGTGATCGGCGGCAGTTCTGCCGGGGCGACCATCCAGGGCGAGTATCTGGCTCGCGGCGGTGTCTTCGATAATCTCGCCATCCGATACGAGGGTTACGAACGTGGTTTGAACTTCCTGCCCGGCGTGGCCATCGACCAACATTTCGCCCAGCGGAAGCGGTTCAAGGATATGGAAACACTGATGCGTACCTTCCCACAATACTTGGGAATCGGACTCGACGAGGCCACCGCGATTATTGTTCGCGGTAGTGTCGCCAAAGTCACAGGCCGGGGGCAGGTGCATTTTTACGATGCTGCCGTCACCGGGCCGGTGTCGCTGAGCGAAGGAGCAACGTATAACCTGAAAACACGCCAGCAAGTGATGCCCTAGACGATGGTTGTCTTAGGGGTTGCGCTGATCGCTCGGGATGGGGACAAGCCGTATTTTGCCTGGGGTACGCGGATCGGATTGAATGCTCAGTGCTACCGATTTTTTCGTATCCCGATGTAGCTCCTGAGTCAGAATGCGGTTCGAGCGACTATCGTAGACGGTGATCATCTTGTCGCCCTCTAGCGCGATCGCCGAGCTAATCGCCCCAGCCGCGAGGATAATCGGGCGGTCGCTACGCAATTTGCCCTGGCTTAGTGTGGCCGTCTGCACAACGACAGTAGAACGGCTATCGTTACGCACCGTCAACGATTGACCAAAGACGGGCAAGGCCAAGACCGACAACAGGGCGATAGATTTGTAGGCGTTCATGGCACGCTCCCTATTCCTCGACCGCTTCTGATCGACTTTTCCCCCGAATAATGCGCCATTGGTCCAAACTTGCGCAGGAATCACCGCGAATCCTCACCCGCTAGTTTATCGGTTCGCAGTTCGCCCATCATCGGTTCTGGGGGAAGCCGGGGAGAGCATCCTTCCCCCTTACCCCCCGCTCACGCCGCTCGGGGTTTACGGCGTGCCGACTCGAACGATTTGACGACTTGAATAGCTAGGTCGATGGCCGTCCCGCTCCAGGTTGACATCTCTTTATCCAATCCTTGCTTGAGTCCAGCCTCAAGGACGTATTTTACTAAATCGCCTTTTTGGCACAGTCCTTCCTGCGCGAGTTGGGCGTCCTTGTCTTGTAGCCGGCGGTATAGTTCCTCGCCGTTACGCGGCAAAGCCTTGGAAGGCGTCTTAGGCGGCGCGGTGACGCAAGCCGTCCCTTCCGCCAGACGAGGTGACGGAGTGTCAGCACTCGGCAGGACAGGTGTACCAATAATCCGGCGTTTTTGCGAGTCGTAATCGACCCATTGCGGTTTGAGACGATAGAGGTAGCGGCCGACACCGAACTTGACGGCGGCGCGTTTGAGAGAATCACTGAAGGCGGCTTTACGCCGGTCGCCCTCATCGGGTTGTTCGCTTTGTCCACCGACATCTTCTTTCGTGATCCATTCGGAGCCAATTTTGACTTTGAGGCGACAAACAACGCTGCCATCGGGCAAGGGTTCATAGCTGTCTTGCCATCCCATAACGCCGAGGACTTCATCGAGGCGATCCTGAATGACACGTGCATCGACAAACGCGACAACGAGAGCGCGATTGTCCTTGATGGTTTGGGGTTTCCAATGAACTTCTTCGTTGGCAAACGGTCGTGCCAGGGCTTCACTGATGGCGTTGACATCGATGATCTGAGTGGTTGCTTTTTCGTTACCTTGCTTCGCCATGACTGTTTCTCCCTTCTACCGATCAATTCATATGTATAGTGTACAAATGAATTTTGAAAATTACCAGCTCAGTAGGAGAAAAAAAGAGTAGCTTTGTAACTAAGGATGATTGGTTGTGGAATTGGGCAAGTTGTAGAAGTTTTAACCAGTTTCAATCCCTCGGCGGTACTCGAATCATCCTGCCAACTGTCCTCTCGTTGCTTTGGCGTCTTTACTCCCTTTCGCGTTGCGTGACTTTCGCGCTTTTTGATGCTTTTTGAGTGACGGCATCCATTGTCGCTCATCGTCCTGTTGCGGTCTCTCGTTCCACGGGGTACAGTGGCCGCGTCGCTCGTCATTCCGGCACTATTCTTCACCCGATGAGGTAGCTTATGCGACGATTCCTCTGGCTCTTTCTTCCCACCGTCTTTCTGATCGCACGAGCCGCCGGTGATGCTCCGGCGGTTGATGTGGCCGCGGGCTGGCTTCGCTTGTTCGATGGCGAAACCGCTTTCGGATGGTCGATTGACGGCGAAGCACGGGTTGTCGGTGGCGTGCTGGTGCTGGGCGGAACTCGTACCACGACGGCCGTCAGCCCCTCGTTAGGCGGTGGCGAAGTGCAGTTGCGCTATCGGATCGAGGGTAAAGAAGCCCCGATGATGTCCTTGGGCGCTGGCGCGGCACGTCCAGCGGATGATGCGCGCGGTGAACGACAACGCTTTCGCCTCGATAACCGTAAGGCCGCACCCATAGCCAAGTGGACGATTCCAGCCGGGACACAGGTCCATGTGACCGAACTGGCCTTCCGCCCGACGCTTACTCAATCGCTACTCGACGGCAAGACGCTCACTGGCTGGAAAAGCTTCACCGGCGACCCGAAACGCGAAAAATCTACCTTCACCCTTGCCGATGGCGTTCTGACAGTCAAGAACGGCCCTGGCGATCTGGCGACGGAAACGCTTTTTGACGATTTCGTCCTACAATTACAATGTCGTAGCAATGGCAAATTTCTTAATAGCGGCATCTTCTTTCGAGCCATTCCGGGGCAGTATCAGAACGGCTACGAAGCCCAGATTCAGCATGACTTTAGCTTGCCGATGCCGAAAAGCTATCCGGTTGATGTCTACGACCAGGCAACCGGCAAGGCGACAGGCAAGCGAGAAGTGCTATCGCGGGCGCGGGACTTCGGCACCGGGGCTATCTACCGCCGAATTCCCGCTCGCTCGGCCCAAGCCAAGGACGGCGAATGGTTCACGATGACGGTCGTCGCGCGAGGTCGGCACCTGACCACCTGGGTCAACGGCGTGCAACAAGTGGACTGGACCGATCACCGCCCGCCGCACGACAACCCGCGCAACGGCTATCGCGAAAAGGCCGGGGCGATCAGCATCCAGGGGCACGATCCGACAACGGACCTGAGCTTCAAAGAATTTCGTATTTCCCCATTGGAGCGAAATTAAACGCACAAGGTCACTACTATGCTCGAACAGTCTTTCCTGGCCGACATCGTGGAGCATCCCGACGACGACGCGCCGCGGCTCATTTACGCCGACTGGCTGGACGAGCAGGGGCGACCTGCGCGAGCGGAGTTCATCCGCGTGCAGATACGCCGGGCGTCGGACAGTTCCGACCCCCGGCAGGCAAGGCGCGACCGGTGGCGCGAATCGGAGTTATTACGGCAGCACGGCGACGCCTGGCGAGCGGAGTTGCCGCATATCATGGGTGTCGAGTGGGAGGCGTTCCATCGGGGGTTCGTCGTTCAAGCGGTGTTGTTCGGTGGCGAGACGCTGCAGCGACACGCGGAAGCGGTGTTTCGAGCCGCGCCGATCCAGTGGGTAAAAATCGGCTCCCCGAGTCTGTGCGCGCCGTTGCTGCAGTCGCCGTACCTGGCGCGGTTGACCGAATTGAATGTCGGGCGGGTAGCCGCCGGCTGGTGTGAATTTGGCGCCCTGTTGCTGTCGTCGCCGAATCTGGGGGCGATGCGTTGCTTGCTGCTGCACGGCAACCGTTCCGGCAACGCGCTTATGGAGCAACTGTGCAAGGCGCACTTACCACGTCTGACGGAATTGTACCTGTCCGACAACGATTTGACGCGGCACGGACTGGATCGATTGGCCGGGCGCGACGTGTTACCGACGCTCCAGACACTCGACGTCCGCGATAATCGCTTAGGCATGGGCAGTATGTCGGCGTTGGCATCTTGGGCGACAGCGCGTTCACTGCGTACGCTCTACGCGGTTAACGCTCAACTAGGCTCGGCGGACGCCGTAGCGTTGGCGTCCGGCTTCCCTTCCTTGCGGGAGTTGTACGTCAATCACAACCCCATCGGCGACGAAGGTGCCTACGCTCTGGCGCAGGGGCATTTTCCCGATCTGTTCGAATTGGATGTGCGTTATGGAGATATCAGCGATGACGGCTTGTTGGCGTTGGCCCGCTCGCCGTGTTTGTCTCACGTCGAGCGGATGTGGCTGGGCTGTAACCCACTTTCTCGTCAAAACACATGGAACGAGTTGCGGGAACTGCTCGGCCCACGACTTCGCGTGTGAATTATTCCTCGCCCACGGAAACACCCGCGCGATCGTCGGCCTTTTCGATCCCTTGAAGAATGTGGGTCTTACGCTTGGAGCGGTAGTAAGTCGGCTTGTAAGTAGCGTAGGCGTGATATTGGTTGGCGCTGTGAATATAGCGGCCCAGTTGGCCCCACTTGCTCTCAAGCAGAATCATGCCGTTGGCACCCAGGCCGCAGACAATCGCCGAGTGCGATACTTCGCCCGAGCTATCGCGGTAAATGCACAGATCGCCGATGGCCGGCTTTTTCGTTTCGCGATAGCCGTTATCGAGAAGAATAGTTTCGACCCAGGCACCGCGAACCCAGTATTTACCGCCTGTGAAAACCCAACCATGACAATTATAATCGTCATCAAGGCCGCTGATTTGAATGACGTGTGCTTCAAAGTGCATACGGCGCAAGTAGTCGGCTTCGGAAAACGAGTGAGCGGCTTCGGCCGAGTCGGAGGTTGGCTTCCAGAGCGGGATGAGACGGCCCAGATCCGTGCGAGCCGCTGGGCCGGTACTAATGCCTAGATCGATATCGAAGGCTATCGTGTCGAGGGCGTGATCCGACTCCTGCATTTCTTTGTACAAGTCGGCATCCATGCGGTACATACCATAGCCGGTGAGGACAAGACCCATGAGACACAGCAGACTCGTCTGCACCGGCGCACGAGAGGCAGCCTTGGCGATCCAAAAGGGGGCATCGGTGCGAACGAAGGTGATGAGCAACGACCCACCTGCCAAAATGGTTGCTGCCATGGTCAGGGAGTTATCGACGGCAAGCAAGACGGGCGCCAGGAGAGCGAACACCCCAGCCAGGATCAGTGAGGTTGGCCAGCGTCCCTTTCCGCGTCCCAAAAGGGCGACCGCCAGCCACACGCTACCGGCCACGACGATCACGACACCTGCAAGCACGGTTGCAATTGGGTTGATGTTCATCGCAGTACTCCGAAAGCAAACCCAGATGAGCGAGGGTGGAAAAGGTCAGCAGGTAGGAATGAACCTGCTGTAATATATTCTTGATGGTAACACGGGGTCAATGAGTTCTCTGTGAGATACTCCGAAAGTTTATTGATGGGCTACTGGATGCTACTCGGCTCGACTCAACGCGATGCCGGTCGTCCGATATATTCACCCCTAGGCGGCCTTAACCGTGGAGATATGCGATGACTTCAACCCGTGTCGCGGAGCAGTACCGCGAAGCCCAGCAATATCTTGCCGGCGGCGTTACGGCCAGCACTCGGCTGAATCGCGCCCTAGGCCATCCCATGTATTTTGACCGTGCGGCGGGCTGTCGGCTGTGGGATCTGGACGGTCGGGAATACTTTGACCTGTGTTGCAGTCACGGCGCGACGCTGTTGGGCCACGGCGATGAGCGCGTCAAGGACGCGGTGTTGGGAGCGATTTCGCGAGGTGCGCCGTGTTCGTATGAGAACGAACTGCACGCTAGGCTCGCCCAGTTGTTGTGTGAGACGATACCTTGTCTGGAGCGCGTTCGCTTCACCGGTTCGGGTACCGAAGCGACGATGCACTGTCTGCGACTGGCGCGGGCCTACTCTGGCAAAACCAAGATCCTCAAGTTCGAGGGTAACTTCCACGGCTATCACGATCACGTCATGTATGCCATCGGTACGCCTGCGGATCGGCTCGGCTCGGAGGAATCGCCGAATGCTCATCCCGGCTCGACCGGTCTACCGCCGGGCCTGGGCGATAATCTCGTTCTGGTGCCTTACAACCGTCCCGACCTGTTGACGCGAGCATTCGAGCGACACGGCCACGAACTGGCCGCCGTGCTGATGGAACCGATCTACTACAACGCTGGCTGCATCATGCCGACGAAAGAGTTTCTGGACACGGTGGTATCGCTAACGCGTTCTAGCGGTGTGCTGTTGATTTTCGACGAGGTGTTGGCGGCGTTCCGTATGGCTCCCGGCGGGGCGCAGGAATATCTGGGCGTGACGCCGGACCTATGCACGCTGGGCAAGGCCGTGGGCGGTGGATATCCGTTGAGTGTCTTTGGGGGCAAAAAGCACATCATGGATCGCCTGATGCCCGTGGGCGATTGCCAACATTCGGGGACTTACAACGGGCACGTTGTTGCGGTAGCGGCGGGATTGGCGGCAGTGACGGCGTACCGCTCGCCGGGCTTTTACGAGCACATCAACGCGGTGGCGGCGGACCTGTATGACGGATTGAACGAAATTCTAAAGCGTCGCGGTATAACGGCCCAGGTGCGTGGACTGGGTGCCCGGTTCGGCATCTATTTCGGTCTGAGCGATCCGGCACGCGACTATCGCTCGGCGCTACGCCATCAACGCGAGACGATGTTGCGTTTTATCGCGTCAGCAATTGGCCAAGGAGTCTATTTTCACGACTACGGCGGCGGTGCTTGTCACCACGGTTTTTGTGCTGCCATGAGCCGTGCCGACGCTGCGGAAGTGCTAAATCGGCTTGATTCAGCGGTGGCAACGATGTGATTTATCGTTTTTCCTGCAAAAAATAGCGATTGATGGGGTGATGGACATTGACAACCGACAGATTGGCATCTACTCTCGGATTAGCGTTTGGGCTTTTACCCAGCGACAACCCCAGCAAGCGAAAGGGTAAACATGGCAGAGAAAGTTGCTCCCAAGGCGATGCCAAAGTCGGCGATCTACAAGGAATTAGCCAACCGCGCGGGCCTAGAGGCCAAGCAGGTGGCCGCCGTGTTCGAGGCGATGGAAGGGCTGATTAAAGAACAACTGGGCAAAAAAGGCCCCGGTTTATTTGCCATTCCGAATCTGGTCAAGTTCAAGCTGACCAAGAAGCCCGCCACCAAGGCCGGCAAGCGGATGGTTGCCGGGCGTGAAGTGACGGTGGCAGCGAAGCCGGCCAGCGTGAAGGTGAAGGCAGTGACGCTGAAGTCGCTCAAGGAATTTACGAAGTAAGGTGTAACTTCAGATCCGTTGATCGAGGGCTGATTAGCGATCGAAATCGGATCTAACAAGCTAGAAAGATGCAGGGACGGTATCGGGAACCATGGAGAAGGCTACTTTGGCCAGGAAAAAGGATCCCGACCGGTTCAGAGAGCAGTCGGCGGAAACAGACTCTCCATCCGTTCGTGATGATGCGATTACTCCGTCTGATACTTCTGAACCGCCTATCGCCGAGCAGGCTGACCTCAACCAGCCACTCGATAGCATCACCGCTGCGCCGACAGCCATCCCGGTCAATCCCGTGGCGGATGCCGGCCATCATCTCGAAGATCGGTTGAGCCGTCTCGAAACAACTCTCCTGCACTTGCAACAGATCGAACAGCGCTTGCTCGATCTACAAAACGTCCCCATGGCGATTCCAGCCCCTGTTCCTCCGACGGCTATCGCCTCTTCTCCCAGCCCAACGGCTCCCAACACGCTGCTCTCGAACGCGGCTTCGTGGATCGGAGCGGGAGTGGGTTTGCTGCCATCGATAATCGCGCGGGGTGACCCAGTCGCTTCGCGTGCTCCTTTTTCGTTGACGGAGACCATAGCCGAGTTGCGATCCATCAACCGGATGTTCGTTGATCCGCGTTACTCGTTGTCGTGGCTTGGCCGAATCACTCCACCGTTATTGTTGTTGGCGTTTATATTTTCGTCGTATGTTGTGCCATTTGCTTCTGTGCCGGTCGTTGGATGGTTGATCGAAAAGTTGGGTCAAATCATCATCGGTTTTGGGTTGTTCAAAGTGCTCGGCTACGAAGCGCGACGCTACCGCGAAAAGGCTCCGGATTTGCCCCCAAGCCTTCGTCTGTGAGGAGATGGGCCGCGATGATTCGATTAGGGGTGAATATCGACCATGTCGCTACCGTTCGTCAGGCACGCCGCGCCCCGGAACCCGACCCTGTCACCGCCGCCGCTCTGGCCGTCCTCGGTGGTGCCGATGGCATCACGGCCCACCTGCGTGAAGACCGTCGTCACATCCAGGACCGCGACCTTGACCTTCTCAAAGCGACCCTCACTTGTCGGCTCAATCTGGAGATGGCCGCTACCCAAGCGATGATCGATATTGCTTGCCGAGTACGACCTGAGGAGGCCACGCTTGTTCCCGAAAAGCGGGAGGAGCTAACCACCGAAGGCGGTCTCGACGTGATGAGCCACGAGGCGACGGTCGCACGCGCTGTTGTTGCGTTGCGAGAGGCAGGGATTGAGGTATCGTTGTTCGTCGATCCGGTACTCTCGCAGATTGACGTGGCACAGCGTCTCGGTGCGCAGGCGGTCGAATTGCAGACCGCGACCTACTCGGAGGCTCGCACAGCTCAGGAACGCGAACGCCAATTGGATGTCTTGGCCCGTGCGGCTCGTCATGCGCATTCGCTGGGGCTTCATGTTCATCTAGGGCACGGACTCAACTACCACAACACTCAAGCCGTTTGCCGTCTACCCGAAATTCGCGAATTGAATATCGGCCATAGTATCGTGAGCCGGGCGGTGCTGGTGGGAATGGTGCAGGCGGTGCGCGACATGAAAGAACTGATCGTTACCGCGTCCGCTCGATGAGGGATTGCGTCTTGAGCACAACGCATTCCTTGGGAAAAGTGTGAAACGCGGTCAGAAACAAGCACCCGGGCCGATACTCGGCGGTGAGATGCGACAACGGAGCCAGCGAGAGCCTGCTACTGCGATTCTGGGGGAAGAGGGGAAGCCCGGCTCTGCCCCCTAGTTCCCCCTCGCCCCGTCCCAGCGCGAAATCGAAGAACAAACCACGTTTACCACCATCATTGCGAATTTCCCGATCAATATCTTCGTAGAGAGCGGGCGATAACGTCTCGATCTGAAACGTAACCTGATAATGTACGCCCGGCCCGCCTTGACACTCTGCTGACTGTTCGTGACCGAAAGAGCGATAGATCAATTTACCGCGTGTCGGCCGGTCGAGCCTTGCACTGGCGGTGACTTCGGTCAGATGATTTCGCCCGTCGTTCCAGCAGATCACATGCCCCGTCGGCGTCACGCGAACGCTGAGATAAAAATCCCGATGTTGGATTTGACGTACGGCCAATATATCGAACAGTTCGGGATGTAACGGGCGACCATACACCTCGAACGCCAAGTCGCTGACCGATGGTCGAATGAGGGGCGTTGCCATGACATGGCCTAAAACAAATCGTAACGAAACGACCGGGACACTCGCCCGGACGCTGTTCATGCCATCTGGATTATAGACCGCTTGGCATTGGTTCTCAACTCAGATCGCTCTTTTGTCTTCCTCTGCGCGATGGTCCCACGGCCCCTCGCGATTGCAAACGGCATCGCTGCTGTTTCTTGGAGCGGCGGTAACATCTTGCGTTGTCCAGCGGTGTCGAGTCGGCCAACCAGAGCGGCAAAGATCAGGCCGCAGTGCGCCTTTTTCGTCGCTTGCCTTGCCATTCGAGGAAACCGTCGTGCTATCAGAGCCGGAAACGTTCGTGATGGCAAATGATACTTGCGGAGTCACAGACGCTTTCGGCTCTGTTTCCTGACAGTGGTCAAAATTACCCAGACAAGCCAGATCAAGCAAAAGAGCGAATGGCAAACAACAGTCCTTGGAGGCAGTTTTCAGACATAGCAAACAAGCCCCACCGCGCCGCCGGCGAATCCGTCTCGGTCGGGGATCAGTTGGGAACCGGAGGCGCGGTTTACACCGCGACTCGCTGGCGCGACTCACTCCCTGCACTCCTCATGAGGCGGTTTCGTGAGAAACTACCAGCACACCCGACCGCAACTGCAGAACATCGCCGGCAGCGCTCTATAAAGTACTTACGCTCGGCATCGGCAAATATTTTAACGACTGAAAAAAATTCCGGCTTCCCTTGCGACTCCGTCGAGCCGAACGGGGTGAGGGTGGCGTGATGAAATGGGCGGTCACTTCGTTACCGGCTCCGCTCGTCAGAGCCGGATGGGTGAGGGTGGCGTGATGCAATGGGCGGTCACTTCGTTACCGGCTCTGAGAGAATCTCAACGGGGCCAGCGTTAGGGCTTCTCCGGCTTGAACTTCCAGAACTCATCGAACAACCCCGACGCGACTACTTCCATCGCCAACGGCTTTTTGACATCAGTCAACCGCAGCAACGCGTGATCGCCCAGCCGTGGATACAACAAGGCGTTGGTCCCCTGGAAGGCGTCAGCGTGAAAGGTGTGGCCGCTGTTGATGACGACATACGCTTGAGGGTTCAGCGGGTTCGGCTGAATGAACGCGGGGACGTGGGTCGCCGCGTCGTATTCCTTGCCGTTCCATGTCAGTTTTTCTTTTGTCCAGGTCAACGGCAGTTTCGGTAGCACTTTGGCTAGGACGCTGTTTGAGCCTGGATCGCCGAACAGAATCAGAGCGTAGTTTTTGATGTCGTCATCGGTCACGTCCTTGTCGTCCTTGATACGTAAATCACCCCGTAGGAATTTCGACCACTCCGCCCCGAAGCGTTGCAAATCGGCCTCGGCATAGGCGGCAGGCGCTACGTTCCAGGCCGTCCCTGTTCCGCGAACGCACAGGAACGGTTTCGTGAACGCGTCGTCAATGGGGCCGGTCAAACCCGGTACTTTCTCTAGGCCGGTCGTCGCTGCGTTGGGATCGACGACTTGCCATTTCCCAGCTGTTTTGCGGACTTGGAGCGGAGCAGTTCCTTTGAGCGTTTGGCCGTCGATCGTCACCTCCGACGCGGTGATTTTCATGGCGCGGACGTTCGTCGTCTTGAGGTCCGCCCCGTCCTTGCCGACCCGCTGCGCCTCGACGCGGGTACGTTCGTAATGCTGCTCCAGTCCCTGCAATGAAATCCAATAGCAATCGGGATATTTCAACGTGTAAGTCACGAAAACAAGTTTATCCGCCGGATTCAAGGCGTCCTTCGCTTTGAGGGTGTAGCTTGCGTATTGCTCGGCTAGTTTCTTCTGATACGCCGGGGGGACGGTGTGGCCGGTCTTGGGCGAGATCAAGTGCGTCATTTTCAGCCCCAGTTTCCCCAACGCCGCTTCGATGTTGTCCGCCGCTTTTTTCTGGGGGTCGTCGGCTCCTGAATAGGCCACGATAGGAACATTAAAGGCGTTTTCGGCATAATCGACCGCATCGTATATATGGAGCGTTTTTTCTTGCACCGGCGTCAAAGAAAGGCCGTTGGCGTAGCCCTTGGTGGTGGTGAAACCGGCACCGGGTCCGATCACTCGCCAATAGTCGGAGAAGTGCAAACCAAGGTGCCAGGTGCCCGCGCCGCCCATAGAGAAACCGCGTAAGACCGTCGCGCCGGGCGTCGTTCGTGCAAAACGCGAGGTGCCGAGCATCGCTTCCCATATGTCCTCCTCACCCGCCCAGCGATAGGCGTTGTTGCCTCGTCCATACACCTCCAGAACGATGTGATCGAGGTCTTTAGCGGCTTTGCGTCCGCGATTGCGATGTAGGAACGCAACTTCCGTTAGGTTGCCATCGCGACCATGCAACACGACGTGCAGGGGCCAGCGTTTGTTCGCATCTTTGCCGTGGTCGGCGGGCAGAGTGACGGCGAAGGGCTGCAGCGAGCCGTCGATCTTCGAGCGGTAGGCGCGGACGTTGGTCGCTCCCGGCACAACGGCCGGTACTTTCCCTTCGGCGGCGAGTTTTAATCCATCGTCGAGAATGGTGAGCGTCCACTCAGCCTGTTTACCGAAGAACTCACCGTGGCGAACGATGTATTCCGCTGCCTTGAGATAAAGCTGGAGTGTGGCATCATTTTTGCTAGAGAGGGCTTTGCGTAGTTGGGCCGTCTTCTCTTTGATCTGGGCCATCTGCTCCGCCGTCGGAGCGTTGACCTTGGGAGGAGGGAAGGTTAGCGCGGGCTGTGCGCTCACCATGGTCACGACAAGTAAGGTCATCAAAAGCCAGCGCATGATCGAACTCCGTGAGGAAGGATGGACGTTGTGATACGCCTGCCGATGGCATTCGTCCTGCCCGCGACAGACGGCGATTCGTCGAGGAAGCCGGGGATACCCCCCTCCTCGCGATCTCTCCTACCCCCGTCAAGAACAGCTCGCTACGATAAACAGTTGTGGTGCGCCCTTATCGTCAAGGATAGCTGACCATGCCTCGCGTTTTTGTTGCTGACAAACTGGAAACCCCCGGTCTCGACTTCATGCGTCAGGCCGGTCTCGAACTGGATCTTCGCCCCGGACTGAAGGGCGAGGAACTTCAGGCCGCCGTTCGTGCTGCTGAAGGGGTCATCGTTCGCAGTGGTACGACAATCACCGCTGCCGAACTAGAGACGCCCGGAAAACTACGCGTCATCGTCCGCGCCGGCGTGGGGGTCGATAATATCGACGTGGCAACGGCCACCCGTCGGGGCATACTGGTCATGAACACGCCGGGTGGTAACACTGTCAGCACGGCTGAACAGACCATCGCGTTGCTGTTTGCGTTGGCCCGTCACACGCCCGCTGCGGACGCCAGCCTACGCGCCGGAAAATGGGAACGCAGTAAATTCACCGGTACCCAGTTAGCCGGAAAAACGATCGGCGTGATCGGCCTGGGGCGCATCGGTCGCGAAGTCGCGCGACGCTGTGTCGGTATGGACATGAAGGTCATCGGCTTCGATCCGTTTATCCCCGCTACCGCCGCTGGATTCGAGGTAGCGGCCGATCTGTCCTCGTTGTTGTCGCGTTGTGATTTTCTGACGGTTCACACTCCACTCTCCGACGAGACGAAAGGACTGATAGGGGCGGCGCAACTGTCAACGATGCCTAAAGGAGCACGGGTGTTGAACTGTGCGCGGGGTGGCATCATTGACGAAGCCGCGCTGGCAGCCGCTCTTCAGAGTGGACACATTGCCGGGGCCGCACTGGATGTATTTTCGGAGGAACCGCCGCCCGCCGGGCATCCACTCATCGGGTTGCCGAATGTGGTAGTCACGCCGCACCTGGGAGCGTCAACGGTCGAAGCTCAATTGTCGGTCGCTCGCGAAGCCGGGCAATTGATGGTGGACTATCTAACGCGTGGCGTGGTGGGGTTCGCCGTCAACATGCCCGCCGTTGATCGGGCCGAACTGGACGAAATGCGTTTGTACATCGACTTGGCCCGGCGTTTGGGTTTGTTATTGGGTCAGTTAGCCCCCGCGGCTCCCCACAAGGCCGAGTTACTCTATCGCGGCGATGTGGCGAAACGCTCGACACGATTAATCACGGCCGCTTTTGCCGCTGGGTTGCTGGAGACGCGCGTCGAAGGGGTCAATATTGTCAACGCGCCACTGTTGGCGTCAGAACGCGGCATCGAGATGATCGAGCAAAAGTCTACCCAGAAGGGAGATTTTTCCACGATGATCGAGGCGGAGTTGCACACCGCAAAGGGGAAAATCAGTGCGGCCGGTACCCTGTTCGGGAATCAATATCTTCGGCTGGTGCGTCTGGGAGAGTATCATTTGGATGCCTACCTTGATGGGTTGATGCTGTTGTTTCACCATCAGGACGTGCCCGGATTGATCGGTTTCGTTGGTACACTGTTCGGTAAAATGGGCGTTAATATCGCTCAAATGACTGTCGGCCGACAGTCACCGGGCGGCGTGGCGATAGGGGTGCTAAACCTGGACAGCCAGCCATCGGAAGAAGGCTTGCGCGAGGTGAAATCTCATCCGAAGATCAGTTCAGCGGAAGTGGTCAAATTGCCGCCCGCCGGTCAGATGCCGCCGTGGTTCGGATGACCCGGTTGGGTTGGATGGTGAAGAAAAACGCGCTAGCGTTGACGGCTCTGCTGCATGGGTGCTAGCCGACGACGCTTATCGTTGGGTTGGGGTGAGGGCGAGAGGGGGCAGCCTCTTTCCCCACCACAAATCGCAGGCAGGGAGCAACCGCAGTTGTGGCGTTATCTCGTCCTTTGGGCTGGATTGGGGACTGCTGTCGGCACCTTGGCGGGGTCCGCTTCGGCGGTTTTCCTGATCAGTCTCGACGCTGCCGGTGCGGCGCGGCTGGATCATCCGTGGTTCGTGTATCTCTTGCCTTTGGGCGGTTTATTGGTCGGGTGGCTGTATCACTTGCTCGGAAAGGATGTGGAGAGCGGGAACAACCTGATTCTCGACGAGATTCACGAACCGAAAGTCGGCGTGCCCATGCGGTTAGCCCCGCTCGTGCTGGTTGCGACTGTCTTGACGCATCTGGTCGGCGGGTCGGCGGGACGCGAGGGAACCGCCGTTCAGATGGGCGGTGGACTCGCTGCCGTACTGGGGCGCTTGCTGCGCATGAAGGATGTTCGCGTTCTGTTAATGTGTGGCATCAGCGGCGGTTTCGGTGCCGTTTTCGGCACCCCTCTAGCCGGGTTGATATTCGGCCTGGAGGTTCTGACGGTGGGGCGGCTGCGGACGGATGCGATTTATCCTTGTCTGATCGCGTCCTTGGTGGGCGATGCTGTTTGCACGGCCTGGGGTGTCACGCACACCCATTACGATCCGCCGGAGGTGCCGTCCATGTCGCCGAGGTTGATTGCGTCGGTGTTGCTGATGGCGGTCGGGTTTGGTTTGGCGGCGCGTGCGTTTGTGGAACTGACGCACACCATCACCAAGGGTTTTCAGCGGATACCGTTTGCGCCGCTGCGGCCGGTGATCGGCGGAGTCATGTTGATAGGACTGGTATGGTTAGTAGGTACCAGGGATTATTTGGGGTTGAGCCTGCCTCTGTTGACGGCGAGTGTGTCGGGGGCGGTGACGCTTGGGGCGTTTGCTTGGAAATTGGGTTTCACGGCACTGACGTTGGGCAGCGGGTTCAAGGGCGGCGAGGTGACGCCGTTGTTCGTGATCGGCGCGACGCTGGGCCACACGTTGGGGCGACTGCTGGATTTGCCGCCCGGTTTCGGGGCAGCCTTAGGGTTCGCGGCGGTCTTCGGCGCGGCAGCGAACACACCGTTAGCCTGTGTGGTCATGGGCATCGAGTTATTCGGCATCGGCTATGGTGTGCCGTTGGCGAATCTATTCCGCCCAAAGGCGCGAGCCGGTGCCAGAGGGAGGAGAAGAAACAGAGCCGGAAATGTCGGGGCGGCAAAGGAGATAGCGTTGTCGGAGCCAAGAAATAGTTCATTGCCGAAGTGAGGACAAAAAACCACCCTTTCCCCTTCCGTAACTCTTCAGCTTTTGGTACAATCGTGGCTTGGCACCAAACGTTGGTTGAGGTGTTTGATCTCTGTAGGTGGACCAGCCGATTCAACAGTAAACCCCGTTAGGGAGGCTATGCGTGGCAATCGTTCAAGTGGCGGATTTGGTAGAGGCAGGCGTACATTTCGGGCATCGCGCTAGTCGCTGGAACCCGAAAATGAGGCCGTATATCTACGGCAAGCGGAATCTAATTCACATTATCGATCTTCGTGAAACAATGCGTGGCCTGTTGCGTGCCCATCGGTTCCTATCGCGGACGGCGGCTAATGGTAGCCTGGTCGTGTTTGTCGGCACCAAGCGACAAGCCCGCGAGACGATCGAGAAGGAAGCCGCACGCTGCGGTATGCCCTATGTCAGCGAGCGCTGGCTAGGTGGTACGCTAACGAACCACCGGACGATTCGCGACCGGCTGAAGCGAATGACCGAACTGGAAGCGATGTGGCTCCCGGCCGGGGAAAATCCAGCGAAGCACGATATGCAGGCGTACATGAAGACCATGTTAACGCCGTCGGGTAAGCTCGAAGTAAACCTGGCTCCGCCGACCGCTACGATTCACACGCACAGCAAGAAAATGGTCGCGATGCTCAATCGCGAATTGACCAAGATTCAACGAAACCTCTCGGGTATTCGCGAGATGAACCGGATGCCCGGTGCTCTGGTAGTCGTCGATCCGAAACGCGAACACATCGCCGTTAAGGAAGCCCAGCGGATGGGTGTTCCGACGGTGGCCCTCATCGACACCGATAGCGACCCGGATGTCGTCGATTTGCCGATCCCCGGTAACGACGATAGCATCCGCTCGATTGAGTTGATACTGTCTCGCATGGCCAACGCCGTGTTGGAAGGCAAGGCAGCGTTGCCGTCGGACGGTGGTCAGCGTGAGGGCGGCGAAGGTCGCGGCGGACGCGGTCGCGGCGGACGTGAAACTCGCGAAGCGCAACAGCAACAACCACAGCCGGTTCCGGCTGCCCCGGTTGAGGGTTGAACCGATTTGGACGCCGTCGCACCCAGCGATCGGCGTCAATCAACACGGCGAGCGGACGACTTGGTTTCCTGAACTACCGCTAGCGCTACGAGTGTGGTTGATGTCGTGGGGAGTCGAGCCGGGAAACTTGTCTTTCCCGTCTTGATTCCCCGATCCTTCTTCCCTAGCTCGTTATCAAATAGATATTTCGATTAACGGAAGGATAGCCATGGCTGATGTACAGATTAATGCCTCCGATGTGATGAAACTTCGCGACCGTACCGGCATGCAGATGATGAAGTGCAAGGCCGCTTTGATTCAGGCCGGCGGCGACATGGAAAAAGCGCTCGAAATTATTCGCCTGGAAAACAAAAACGCCCAAATCAAAACCGCTGACCGCGAAACCACCGAAGGACGCATCGGTATCTTTATCGACGGCTCGATCGGAGCTATCGTTGAACTCCGGTGCGAGTCTGCGCCCGTGGCTAAGAACGAGCTATTCCTCAAACTCGCCAACGATGTCGCCAAGCACATCGCGGCCAAAAAACCTGGTAGCCCGGCCGACTTGTTGAATCAACCGTTCGTTGACGCACCGACCAAATCGGTTAACGACCGAATCGGCGAAGTCGTCGGGCTGATGCGTGAAAACATTAAACCGCAACGATTAAGCATTCTTGAAGGCACCTTGGCCACCTACATCCACCACGATGGCAGCGTGGGTGTATTGTTGGCCGTCGAGGGAACGCCCAAGGATGTCCAGGTGCTCAAGGACGTCTGCATGCACATTGCCGCCGCGAATCCGTTGGTGGCTTTGCGCGAACACGTCTCGCCTGAACGATTGGCCAAGGAAAAGGAACTGGCCAAACTGGCCGCCGAGGAACAGGGTAAGAACAAACCTGCCAACATCATCGAAAAAATTGCCGAAGGCAAGCTCAACACCTGGCTCGCTTCCAACGTGCTCAACGATCAACCGTTCGTCAAGGACGAAACTAAGACTGTTGGCGCGTTGTTGTCGGCAACCGGCGTGAAGTTGAAGAACTTCGTCCGTTATAAGGTCGGCGAAGTTAGTTATTAATTTGATCCTAACCGATGGAGACGTGGACTGATAACAACGGTCATCGGTCCACGTCGATCGAAATCGCACCTTGCCCTTAGCGTCCTTCTCCATCTTCCACAATAAGACGCCGCAATTTCGCCTGACCCCAAGGTGAAAGTGCAATTTCGGCAGATAGTTTGCGGGAGTTCCGCAGCTTCTCTAGTTTTAAGCCTTTCCCCTCTTGCACGTAAAACGCCTCAATACCGAACTGGATGGGTTGGCGGTTGTCATTCGTGAATCGGCCGCGAATATACTTTCCGTTCACCGGACGCTCCAAGCCGACTTTCCCCGCACGCAGGTGTTTACCATCGGGGTCCGGCTCCAAGGTGACATAGATCGTGCGGTCGATCAGATTCCTTGTCAACCTACGTTGATTAGCACCAGGACCGTGCAGCATCTCCGCGGCCGCATTCCGATTGATTTCGTAATCGAGGATGACGTAGTCGCCGCGGAATGGATCACGAGGATCGATAGGATTGACCTGCAGGACGATCGTTTCACCATAAACCAGAGGAACTGCTTGGACGACGATCATCCCACCAAGTATGAGTAATTGTGCCATGATAGTGCCAATCATTATTAATCGTACGTGACTTGAGACCCATCGAGCCGGCCAATCAATCCAGGCTGGGCCAATGAACGGGACCGTCGCTAAAGCGAGGGATTCACGTTCCCAGCGCATTGCTTGAGTTCTCCTCCAGAACAGCGTCAAAACTACCAAGCCAATTCCACAGAGGAAAAAGAACCCGGCAGCGAGAAGCATTCCACCCGCACCACTAAATAGATCGAAGTAACGCACATTAGCCCAAATCAGGAAGTACAGAATACCCGCACCAAAGGGCCGGAGCCTTTCTTCACGCACTCCGATGCGAATGAGATGGATTGATAGGCCGAGCATGGCCAAGTTGGCGAGGACCGTCGGTATCAGGTTTGCCTTTGCATCGGTGCTAACCACACTCCAATAAGACATGAGAGCCAAGCACAACGCCAGTCCAACCGGAAACGCCAATCGGTATAGCAGGTCATTCGACCGCTCCGCGTTTGGGGTTCCACGCTTCGTTAGCAAAAAAAGCAGTAGGCCCGTGACGCCGATGAGGATCAAGATGGTCGATGTTGCGATAATCGCAGAAACGGATAATAATTGCTCGCTGATATCAGAGACGAAGGCAAAGGAGTCTGTCCTGAACCTCCAGAACTCGTAGGAACTGAGGGGGATGAGGCTTCCTGCACTGAGCAGCACGCCGCACAGGCGATAAGGTATCGCCATGGCGTCGCCGCGATCGTGAGCCTCGGAAATGATGAGTAAGATCGCCCCGATACTGCCGATCCAGAAAACACCATGACTCTCAACACCCCAAGCGACCGGTTGCAGGATGGCCCACCAAGTCAACAACGCTACGTATAGTCCTACCGTCGTGGGCGAACCTTTGCGATAACCCCAAATCAGTCCGGGAATAACCATTAAAAGCAGACTGTAAGCCCCATTCGGCCACTGCCACGGGCCAAACAGTAAAGAAATGAGTAAGTGCTTGAAGACGATGATTTCCTGCCCGGCCCATATTGCCATGAGGACGACAAAAAGGATGTGACACAGCAGGGTGTCCAGGCACAGGGCGAACGGTAAAACGCCAACCGCCCACCACCAAACGCCATCGGGATAGTGTGCATCGAGATGGAAAGCCTGCGCGATCAACCAAATGCCCGCGCCATACATGAAACAACCAAGAAGAACGACGGATTCAGCCAGTCTTGGTGCTCTGCCCGTTACTTTCAGGAACAAACCCACTCCATGCGTGCAAGCCACCGCGACGAGAATGATGGCCAATTTCGTCTCTCGTGGCATCGCTTCCCAGTTGAACCCGATTACAAGAAGCACTGAGAGTCCGAAGAGGAGCGCGGCCATTGCCTGTAAGGTCAAAGTCAACAAGGATCGCTTGTTTTGGGCGAGGTCATTTTCTGATTCGTAACGAGCCAAAATTCGATCAGCTTGGTCGGATTGTATCAATCCTGCGGTTTGCCACTCTGTCAAGGCCGCCATGAGCCAGCTGAGTTGCGACCCTTGAATTTTTTGTCGGCTCATGACAGACCCCCAAGAAAGTTGTCGGTTGAAGTGAATAACCCCTTGCCTGGGTCATTATCCATGCTACGATTGAATTATGTAGACCTCTTAAGCAAACATTCGACTTGTTTTAAGTCCCTTCTCTACTTTCCTTCCCGCACAGTCTGTGCCTAAAATAGATTTATGAACGCCTTCGGAAGTAAACGGTTATGCTCTCTTCAGGTCAGTTTTCTCGGCGCGACTCGTTCCGTTAGCGGTTCGATGCACCTGGTCGAAAGCGGCCCCCATCGCCTCCTGCTCGATTGTGGCCTGGCTCGCGGCCCGCGAGACGAGGCTAGGCAGCGCAATCGACACTTTCCTTTCGATCCGACTCATATTGACGCCGTGATCCTCAGTCATGCGCACATTGATCATTGTGGGAACTTGCCAAACCTGGTTCGTCAGGGTTTTCCTGGGCCGATCTACTGCACTCCGGCGAGCAAAGATTTAATCGCCGTTATGCTCCATGACTCGGCCCGAATTCAGGAAGACGAAGTACACACGACCAGCGACCTGGGCCAAGGTGCTAGACCAGGCGGAGCCAATCGCCGACCTCTTTATACCAGTCGCGATGTCAACGAAACGATCGACCGCTGCGTGACTATTGACTACGGCGTTGACATCGACATCAACCCAGAAGTACGCTTGCGTTTTACGGATGCCGGTCACATTCTCGGTTCTGCGATTGTTTCGTTACACCTCCAACACGTTGGCCGTGAGCAGCGCCTAACATTCACCGGCGACCTCGGACGACGCGGGCTACCGTATCTGCGCGAACCGTCGAATGTACCCCCGGCCGATCTACTCATCTGCGAATCGACCTATGGAGGCAAGTTGCACGATTCGCTAGAAAGTATGGCCGCTCGCATGGGAGAGATTGTTCGGCGGGTCGAGTTGCGCGGAGGCAAAGTGTTCATACCGGCGTTCAGTCTGGGCCGGACGCAAATCGTGGTTCATTTTCTTCGTGAATGGATGGCGGCGGGAATAGTACCGCGTTTGCCAATTTACGTTGACAGTCCTCTAGCGGTAGAAATCGCTTACGTTCACGAGGAACACGTTGAGCAGTTGCAAAAACCCGACCGCGATGACATCCCCGTCGAGTATATGCTTTCACAAGAAGAGGCTCGCATACGCGGAATGCAGCGAGAGCCATGTATTATCGTCGCTTCTGGCGGAATGTGTGAGGGTGGACGTATCATCTCGCATCTGCGTCATCACCTGGACGATCCGCGTTCGGCAATCGTGTTGGTTAGTTACCAGGCTCCCTACTCTCTTGGGGCGCAATTGATGCAAAAGACGCCCACCGTCCGCTTTCACGGGCGAACTTGGAACAAATGGATCGACGTCGAACAGATCAACGGTTTCAGTGGCCATGCGGATAAGGTGGATTTTCAGGCGTTGCTCGGCTCCGCTGTAGGAAAGACGGGCCAGGTGAGGTTGGTCCATGGCGAAGCGGAGGCTTGCGAGGCCTTAGCCGTCCAGTTGAGAGAAATGGGTTTCGGAGACGTTCGCGCCCCCGAGTACGAGGAAGTTGTATCGGTCGCCTGATACACCGGTCCCATTGACGGTCTTGTTTTCTCGTCTATCCGTACAGACGGCGAACACCTCCATAGCGGTGACAATCAGGCTGCGTCTCGCTAAAGTAACTTCATGCCGATCACATTTTCTGTCCTGGGAAGTGGTGCCTGGGGAACTGCCATCGCGATATTGCTGGCGTCTAGGCCCCATCATCGCGTTCGGCTCTGGAGCGCACGAGCCGAGACGGGCCGTGCTCTGTCACACGATCGCGAGAACGTCCGCTTATTGCCCGGCGTACTCATCCCCGATTCCGTCATTCTCACCGAAGATGTCGCCGAAGCAGTTGATGCGGCTGATTTCTGGGTGTCAGCGGTCCCCACCGTTCATCTCCGCGCTACCATGCACCGTGTTCGTGCGAAAGGTGGATCGCCACCAGCGGTCGTTAGTCTGACCAAGGGAATCGAAATCGGCACGTTCGCCCGGCCAAGCCAGATTTTGACGGAAGTCCTGGGAACTGCGAACGTGGTCGTGTTGTCCGGGCCGAGTCACGCCGAGGAAGTCAGTCGCGGGCTACCTACCAGCGTCGTTGCCGCCAGTGCCGACGAGTCGTTGGCGGTCGCGGTGCAACAGTATTTCTCGACCGATCGTTTCCGAGTCTACTCCAATCTCGACCCCGTAGGCGTCGAACTGGCCGGGGCACTCAAGAACGTCATGGGCCTGGCTGCGGGCATCTGTGACGGACTGGGCTACGGCGATAATGCACGCGCCGCTCTCATGACCCGCGGCCTCGCCGAGATCACCCGCTTTGGTGTCGCTTTCGGCGCGGAGCCAGCCACATTCGCCGGCCTTGCCGGACTGGGCGACCTCATCACCACTTGCGTTAGTCCGCATGGCCGTAACCGCGCGGTCGGCCTGCGACTGGGACAGGGCGAAAAGCTGGACGCCATTCTTTCGAGCATGAATCAGGTGGCCGAAGGCGTGACGACGACCAAGGCCGTCTACGAACGGGCTATGTTGTCGGGGCTGGATCTGCCGATCTGCACCGAAGCCTACCGCGTTCTGTACGAGCAGAAACCACCAGTCGAGGCGGTGACGGCTCTCATGGGCCGTTCACCCAAGGGGGAGCAATGGCCGAGGTGACATTAGGTGTGGCCCTGAAGGAATGGGACTCCATCCGTGCGGCCTTGCGAGATGGTCGGCAGAGTTTGCTTCTTCGCAAGGGGGGGATTCACGAACCTAGTGGGACTTTTCGTGTCGAGCACGAGCGATTCTGGATTTATCCCACCTTTGTGCATCAGGGGCAGGAGTCTCCGGTATCGGAAGTAACTCTCGACACGTTGGCCGAGGTCGTCGCGATTGGTCAGGCAGGCGACCTTGCGACAGTCGAGCGTTTGGCCGGGCTACACGCTTGGAGTACCGAGGCAATCGCGAAGCGGTTTTTCTATCGCACGCCGGGACTATTCGTGTTGATCGTGCGCGTCTACACAACCCAACCGCAACTCGTGACTCAGACGCCGGCCTATGCCGGGTGTAAGTCGTGGGTGACACTTGATAGCCCCGTCACCGAACGGGCCGTCCGCTCCGTCCTGAGCGACACGGCGTTCATGGCTATGAGACAACGGATCGAGTCGGCCATGAACGAAAACCGCGAGAATACCACCCATTCATAGCGTCGCAGGAACCGCAGCGGGACGACCCACTGCCAGGAAATTACGCAGCAGGGTCGGTCCTTCGAGAGTAAGGAAACTCTCTGGGTGAAACTGAACCCCGTGTAAAGGCCATAAGCGATGGCGTACGCCCATGATTTCGCCTTCAGCGGTCCAGGCGTTGACGATGAAGTCCGGGTTGTGGAATGTCTCGCGTTTGATGACGAGGCTGTGGTAGCGAGTCGCCTCGAAGGGATTGGATAACCCTGCGAATACACCTGAATTGTCGTGAAAAATCGGCGATGTTTTGCCGTGCATGATGCGGACGTTTCGGACCACTTCACCGCCGAAGGTGTGGCCGATGCACTGATGGCCTAGGCAGACGCCGAGAATCGGCAATGTCGGAGCGAAGCGTTTCAACACCTCGTTGGATACCCCCGCTTCGCGTGGAGTGCAAGGCCCCGGCGAAATGATTAGACGATCGGGAGCGAGAGTTGCCACATCGTCGGCCGTGATCTGATCGTTGCGATAGACGCGAATATCGAGTCCGGCATCGATCTCGCCGAGCCGTTGCACGAGGTTGTAGGTGAACGAGTCATAGTTGTCGATGATGAGGATCATGACTGCTTCGTGGGGAACGGTTGGGCACTATTGGCCGTGGCGTCGTATTTGGCTCGGGCGTCGCTATCGGTGACGGGGACGAGAAACGCCGGGTCGATGTCGTACCAGGCACCATCGGCAAAATCGACGATGGCCTTGGCATTGAAGTTGACGGTCACGACCCGTCCGACAAGTCCCGCGAACCGTGCCAAGTCGGCGCGGTCTGCCGACACGGTCACGAGTTTATCGGTCCATTCCGTCTTGAGTCGGTCAAAACGCGGATCAGCGGTGTCCATCTTTCGATCCCTCGAACCCATAGTATATGGTAGGGGGAAACGCTCCGGTCGTCGATTAGAAACAACTACCGGGGAATTGACATGCCCTCCTCGCCCACAAACCCACAGGGGGCGAGCGGGGCGGGTCAACGCCCCCGGTCAGAGCCGATGGTGTTGTTGTCGTCGTGTGGCACACTCTAGCGAAATGCGCCGCCGTCTTTGCGGGGAGCGGGTTCAAAATCTAACCGCTTCACAAAATGACATGCTTCCGCCGCTCCCTGGAAGCGATCCATCCCCGGATCGGACCATTCGACGGAAAACGCTCCTTCATATCCCACGGCATTGAGTGCCCTCACGATTCCTTCCCAGTCCAACCCTCCTCGGCCCGGTGAACGCGGGTGCCAACCTCGACGCGCGTCGTGATACGGCAGATACGATCCCAGCAGACCACTTCGGCCATCTAACGTCAGGGCGAGATCTTTGACATGAACGTGATAGATTCGCTCGCCGAACCGACGGATGAACGCAACAGGGTCAATCCCTTGCCAATGTAAATGCGTCGGATCGAACAGAAACCCGAACTCGCTGTGGCCGTCGAGCGTATCGAGAAGCATTTCAGCGGAGTAATAGTCATAAGCCAGTTGCCCCGGATGGACTTCGCAAGCGTAACGTATCCCCGCGTTACGGCAAGCTTCAAGGATGGGGCCGAAACGATGCACGAAGTCGCGCAGTGCGTTTTGTACCCTGGCCGCGGACGGCGACGGAACTCCGCAAACGAACGACCAGATAGGCGAACCGGTGAAGCCTGCGACGACGGCTGCCCCGAGTTGTTGGGCGGCGGCAACCGTGGCGATGAGTTCCTCCGTGGCGCGAGCCTGGACACCAGACGGACTCCCATCGCCCCAAACGTAATCGGGAACCAGAGCGCGATGCCGTTCATCGACTAGGTCGCAAACGGCTTGACTGACGCGATGGGCACTGAGAACCGGCGCATCCAATCCGTAACGCCGCAACATTTCCAGCTTGGTGGGTGTGTAGTCATCTTCCGAGGCGGCTCGTTGAACCTCAAAGTGATCGCCCCACGTACACAAATCGAGGCCCGAATAGCCCCATTCGGTCGCACGACCGGCTACTTCCTCAATACACAGATCGGCCCACGGGCCGGTGAATAACAAAAGCGGACGGGGCATTTTCCGGGACTCCTTCCGAGAGTTGGATCGGGAGGACGGTCCCACACCAACAACAACGCTCATGGACTTTAGTACGACGCACTTGTGACCGGGGCAACCGCTTGTCTGTGTTGCCCCGATCATTGGATTACGACCCGTTACAGGTTCGTCGCAGACGCGATGTCTGAAAACGACGCGCGAAACACCGTCCACGGGATCGTGAGCATCCCGTCGTTCCGGCCTTGAGCGATTAGTCCGTCAATCCCCCATGGGTTATATAGTTGCACCTTCCAAACGCTGTTCTCCTGAAAAATCGCATCCACCATGTAGGCATGATTACCTACGATCAGTCCCGATGCTGTTGAATTGCTGCCAGCCGTAATAGCATCGCCGCGGGCCAACATTTGTGCCAGGTCTTGAGGCTTTGTCATTGGCAGATAGCTTTGCCAGATCGCGCGGCCCGTTACGATCGACAAGGCACGTTGAATGTAATCGCCGGGGAAAGCACTTGAGGCATAGGCTCCATTCATGGGATCGTAGCCGTTGAACTTCAGATAGGCCCGCTGCATCAACACGGTCCAAAACTTTCCTTCGTTCGCGGTCAACGGGTCCACAACACGGCCGGAGGAGTCACGCACCATTGCTCCGGTAAAGACTACATCCCGAGTGACCAGATTGCCCGTAAGATTGAACAACGACACGCGATACACATAGTTGCCCAGGTAGGTAATACGCTGCGACAGGTCGATGCCCTGCTCCGTGGCTGAGGCCATCGCGGCTAGGAAACTGCAGGTGCCGATATTACCTTGCGCAATGTCTGAGACGGACGTGCCGTTCGTCGCCCATCGATAGGCATTCCAACCGCTGACCGCTACTTCATTAGGACAACCGGCGTCAAGCCAATCGACGCCTGAACCACCAAAGAGTTGATCTAC
>RGDT01000070.1 GCA_009918525.1 Planctomycetia bacterium | reverse complement strand
GAAGTGCCATAGCCACAAAGGATGGCTACAATAGCAGCAGCCCGCTCACAAGAGCGGGCTGCTGCTATTTTGTACGTGGCTGGTAAGAGGTTTTCCGGCAAATCAGTTTGCCATCTCGGTAATAATTGGTTGCACAAAATCTGCCAGTTCCTTCACATATGCAGGAGACAGGTCAAATTTAATTCCAGCTGTTTCATATAGTTCTTTCAGGGTTTTCGTATATCCCCGGCTCAATGCAGCCATGTAGTTGTCCAGTGCCTGCTCCTTGTTCTGCCGGTATTGCCGCCACATGGCTATTGCTCCCAGCTGTGCTATACCATATTCTATGTAGTAGAATGGTACTTCAAACAGGTGCAACTGCTTCTGCCACAGATTGGCCCTGTATTCGTCAAAGCCGTTCCAGTCCACCTGTCCAGTAGAGAACTCCTTCAGTATGGCCTTCCACTCTGTCTCGCGCTCTTCATTGCTGTGGCCGGGATGTGTGTATATCCAGTGCTGGTATTTGTCTATCGTCGCTATCGTCTCCGGATCGGTGGTTTCGCTTAGTACGCCTGCCATTCCAGCCCCAGGGCGTTGAACTTTTCCCGTTTGCCCAAGACTTCCCACGGCGTCTGTTTGTTCCCATCGACCATTTCACCGAACAATTTTCGCGCCGCCTTCTCATATTTTTTCCCTACCGAGTCGCCCGGCTTTTCCTTGGCTGCCATTCGCCATCCGATGTGGACGGCCTCAATCGGTGGTAGCTCCTTACGCATCGAACCAAGCAAACCGTTGTACTCCTCCAGATAGGCCAATTGTGCCTTGAACCGAGCCAATATATAGTCATAATGGGCCTTCCAGCGCATTGGAGTCTCTTCAGCGTCACGCATCTCCTTGGCCTGTTCTAGATCGTCTAGCGATCGTTCCAGGGCCGCTATCACCCGCGATAGATCACGGCTTTTCCCCTCGAAGGAATTTTTGAACGTCTGCTCGGCTGGCCCGCCACCGGGACGGTTGTACTTCGTTTCCAGTTCTTTGGGGTTGATGCGTAACTTTTCGCGTATCTTTTGCACTTCGCCCGTCACGTCTCCCGGCGCGCTGGCCGTCGAGATGGCCCAGAGCGTCACGCGGGCTTTCTGGATGGTTTTGCGCAACGGTGCATCGGCCGGCAGTGTCGCTTCGTATTTCTTCACCACATCGGGCGGGAACGGCGGCAGACTTCCGAAGTTGAGGTCAGCTCCTTCGCCGCCCTTCAGCGCCGGCAGGCTGGTTTCCTCCAACAGTTCGCGGATGAATTTCTGATTTGCCGTCGTGATGACGGGTAGGGCCGGAACCTTGGCAGCCGGTTCGGCGGGGTCGTATTCGGCGGAGCTTCCCGTCTCTTTGCCAATCAGCATCGGAGCTTGCTTCAGTTCACGGGCTTTGGCGACCGTGGAAACGCGATTGGTCACCCATGTGTGCAGCACGTCCAGCGGAATAGGTTCGTCCGGTCGTTGGATACGTCCCTCTAGTGCGCCCTTTTCTCCTTCTTCCGGCGTCAACGCCTTGCGGAAACTATCGAGGAACAATCCGAGCGGATAGTCCTCAATCTCATTCGACTCCTGATCTTTACCACATGCCGTCCACACTTGCACGCCGTTGGGTACCGCTTCCAACGACTTCACCCCTCCTTCGGTCATCGGCCCCGATATCGGACGCTCCTCGCCCTGCGCCAGATTATGCCGATTGCCGTCGAGCACAAGGATTTTTTGACGGCACTCACACTTGGCCATTTCGTCGAGGAGCCACGAAAGCGGAATGAGGCTCTCAGCGTTCTCGAACTCGCCCTCCAAGGGCATCAGATACATTTTGCCTTCGATCTCTTTCGTGTGTCCGATCCAGAACAGCAAAATGCGATCTTGTTTGCGAGTCGTGGCTAGGAAATTCTTGACCGTCTCTTCGATCACCGGCTTCAGGGGCGGTCGTGGATATTTCGCGGCGGCATCGCTGAGATGAACAATCTGTTGCAGCGGGATATTCAATCCACGATTCAGCGACCCCATGAGCCGATTCACGTCGGGCGAACCGGTCGAGCCGCTTGTGATGGGGTTGGCGTAGAGGTAGTTGTGAACGCTGACGATCAACGCCCGACGCGGAAAACCGGCATTACCAACAGCCGCAGCAGCAGGTTTGCCGGTCTTATCTTTGGCGGTCGTGGCGGTCGTCTTTTTGCGACGCGGCGGCTCTTCTTCTTCGACAGGGGGTTTTCCGTAGTTGACGGCAAACTGTTTGATTTGGGGAAAGTAGACAGCCGTGGCGATACCGCCGCCTATCAGTACCGTACCCAGGAAGCCCAGTAATACCCAAGTGATCAACCGAGGACCGGGTCTGGTTTTCTTGCGGAGGGAACGCGACGAATTCTCATCGGAATCGGCGTCGAGCAAGACGGGTTCATCGGATTCGGTTTGTTGCTGTTTGAAGTCGAACGCTGCGCTGGGGCCTTTCGTTGTTGCTGCGGGCGCAACCGAAACCGGCCTGGCCTTGGCGGATGGCACAGGAGCAACCGGCGGCATTTTCGGCGAACGGGGCTGCGCGACCGGCACTGCCAACCCAGGCGACACCGGCGGCGCGACGACGGCTTTGGCTGGCTCGACAGGTTTGTTCAACCCGCTAGTCTTCTCCGAGGGAACGGAGGAGGGACTCGACACGCCCGACCCCCCAAGAACTGCTCCGGGGCGAGGGCTGGCTCTGTCCCCCATCGGGGCCGGAAGCGTTAGCGACGGCTTGGGTTGTCCGCCGCTGACGCTTCCGGCTCTGTCCCCTGGATCGCGGACGGGACTCTCCGCTAGGCTGCCTACCTTGGCCTGCATGACTGTGCCACACTTTGTGCAGCGAAACGCTTGTCGTGTCAAGGAAATCGGGACACGCAGAATACCCTTACAGCCCGGACAGTTCGCCTGCACTATTTGTGACATGAGAGTTTCCCTCCGGTGTCTGTCGATTTCGACAGGTTATTATCGTCCTGACGCTCGCTGCCGTCAAACAGTTCCACCTAATGCGACTTCCGCCAATCGAGCCACCTCGTCGGCCAAGGGCAGATGTTTGAATCGCGCAATCCCCACCGAAAGCGACTCCAAGGCCGTCTCGTCGATGTGCAACTGTTCCGATACCGCCAATACGAACGGCTCTTTGGCATAGCGTTTGAGAAATGCTAAATGTTTTTCGGCACTCCTTTTACGCCAGAAGCCCATTACCTCTAGTAATACACTACGCCCGCTGGCACGATGGGTTAGGCGAAAATCCGGTACCCAGAAGACATTTCCCAGTTGATAAACATCTGTCTCTTCGCGAAGCTCCCACGCTGTCGCACGCTTCTTGAACGATTCGACGAACAAGGTCAGCTCCACCGGCACAAATTGCCCCGGATCGCTACTCGGCCATATCAGTCCGTCCTTGTGCGTTAGGAGAAACCGTTTGTCTTTCTTCTGTGCGCTCCATTTCAACTCAGCATTTAGGGCAAAGTCGTTGCAGGGTAGCACAGCAGGGAGAAACAAGGCGAGTTGTAGTCCATATTTTTGCGTCGCCGAAAACAGGCTCAATGGTCCATCCAGATGCAATGTGTACCCATCGCTGGAGATGCGTTCGACCTCGCACAAGAGGCGATGAAACTTCAGCCGACGCAGGATGGACCGCCATCGTTGGGGCGATTCGCCAGTGATGGTAACGTGAACGCGAATCGCCTTCAACAAAACAGCCTGAGCCAGTGCGACGTTGTACCGCTGCAACAAATGTTCGGGGGAAATATCTTCAAACTCGTTTAGCTTTTGTTCGCTTTTGAGATCGGCATAGAGTCCCTGAAGAGTCTGCTCGGGCGTTAGACCATGACGAAGTCCTACGCGGCGCAATACTTCGTCGCGATCAAACGCCGACGGGACGCCTTGCGCTCCAGGGCGAGGTGGGGCCATGTCCCCCATCAGCGTCGGAAGCGTTCGCGAAGGCTGGGTTTGCCCGTCGCTAACGTTTCCGACGCTGTCCCCCAAAATCGCAGGCGGAGCTAATCGGAATTCGACAGCCGCCTTGAATACTTCTTGCCGTAGCTGTTCTGGCGGCAGGCCGGGTGCTGTCGTAAATCCGCAGCGGTCTTCCAAGAGTTTGGCTAATCCACGTTGCACGAGGGTGTCGTTGTCGTCGCCGAACAGTTCGTCGATGGCCGTTTCCAGTTCGCCGCGGGTTCGGCCTCGATGAGCGAGAAACAGGTCGCGCAGTTGTTCGGCAATCAGCAACCATTCTTCGTTGGTAGCGTCGATGAAATAAGGCACGATTCGATCGCGGGCATAGCGAACGCGTACCAGAGGACCGGTCAGCATGATGACTCAACCTGCGTATGAAGAGAAGCGACGAACGCGGTATGTTCCGCGCTTGCAATGCCCTGTGGAATCACGGCCAGAACGCGCATGGTCTCGTTCCCCCCCCTGAAAGATCACTGGTATGCCTGATGTTGCCGACGGCGTGCGCTGCTGAACTCTTCCGTCGTGCCGCGCGAAACAACCTCGATCAACAACGCTTCCTTATCACCTTTCTTACGCAATAATCGTCCCAGTCTTTGCACATGTTCGGCCACCGTACTCGTACCCGACAGCACGATTCCGACATTCGCGGCCGGGACGTCTACGCCCTCGTTGAGGACTCGACTGGTGACGACCGTCGTGTATAATCCGGTCAAGAAGCCTTCAAGGATGTGCTTGCGTTCTTTGGTTTTCGTCTGATGGGTTATCGCCGGTACCAAAAAGCGCCGCGAAATCTCATAGACCGTCGCGTTGTCGTGCGTGAAGACTATACAGCGATTGTGGCGATGAATGTCGAGCAAGCGTTCCAACAAATGTAGTTTGGCCGGAGCCGCTAACGCAATCTTTCGCTGTAACTGAAACGATTCAAAGGCGGCACGGCCCTCTCGCGATCGCGTGCTTTCCAAGATGAAACGCTGAAGGCCGTTCGCACCTCCTATACTGAAACCACGTTCGGAGCAAAACTGCCGATAGTGATCGCGTGCTTGTTGATATTCCTGGGCCTCTTGTTCGGTCAGTTCGACGTATAGCCGTTCGGTGCGATAACTAGCCAAAAATTCGCCCGTCAATTCGGTGATTTCCCGCCGATAGACGAGCGGTCCGATCAGGTGATCCAGCATCACTTCTTGACCGTCGGCCCGTTCGGGAGTCGCCGTCAGTCCTAAGCGATAGGGAGCCAACGCCCCGATGGCTGCCATCGAATAGCTGGCACTGGGTAAATGATGCGCCTCATCGAAGATGACCAACCCGAAGCGATTAGCCCAGCGTTCCATATGGATGTGAGCCGAATCGTAAGTGGTCACCGTGAGGGGTTGAATGTCGTGATACCCGCCGCCCAATAGACCAATCGGAACATCAAAGGCGATGCCCAGTTCACGATACCATTGGCTCATAAGGTCTATCGTCGGAGTGACTACGAGAGCCGGTCGGCTGACGTGGCTGATGCAGAGCATGGCGACAAAGGTTTTGCCGGTGCCGGTGGGCAAGACAACGACGCCCCGTCCGCCGTGCTTCCACCATGTTGTCAAGGCTTCGCGTTGATGCGGAAACGGATCGCGGCTCGTGCGCAATGGCCAAGGGGTCGGCCCCCAAGCTCGAGCTTGATCGACATAGGCGACGCCCGTAGAGCGAAGATGTTCAACCAACGCGCGATAGGATCTGCCTTCGGCGCGATGTTCATTGGTACGCGAATCGTGCCACACGCCGGGCAGAGTCGTCAAAACGGACGGCTCGGCTCCGCAGACGAGCAGCGTGCCTTCGTGATAGCTGAGGTGGATCGTGTCGCTCATCTGCTCATCAGGGGGTTGTGAGAAATGCGGGCGAGCGGTGCGTTTCAACGCCCCGATTGGCCTAGGAACGGGACTTATCGCATGACCGCAACTTTTCGCGCCACGCAAAACAGCGTCGAACTGAATACCTGTAACGGTATCATCCACGACAACACCTCGCCCAGGGATTCTTTCCATCGCCCCAGGCCCATCACCTTGACGACACGTTCCCAGAAAAAAGTCTGGTAGCGAATGGTCAGGGGATAAAACCCGGCTCTCTTCAATAGCCTGATGGTCTCCTTCTTCTCATAGAGTCGATAGTGAAAACCTTGTTGACGGATGACACGGTTGCGCCATTCCTGTATCGACCAGTTGTTGGGCAGATAAGACAGGATGAGAACGCCATCCTCTTTGAGAACGCGATAGAGTTCTTTAAGCGATTCATAATCCATCGCTGTGTGTTCCAAAACGCCCGACCCGATGACCGCGTCGAAGTGCTTAGCCGGATAGGGTAGCTGGATGTTGTCGGTGATCTGGTGATAGTCGGCTTGAGCATAGTCATGGAACGTGCGGTAGGTGTCGCGTGCCTCGAAGTCACAGGCAAACAGATGGAAACGCTCGCCATACCGTCCGCGTAACAGGCAACTATCCGGTGCGTGATGACATCCCCAATCGAGAATGGTCCCACTCTCCGGAAGATAGGGCTGGTAGATTTCAAAAGTCCGTACCTGATTCGCGATACACTTCGGAGCTTGATGCTCCAAAATATAGTTGTTGGCCGGTGCGGCGGTCAGATGTTTGCGGTATAGTTCCGCAAGTAATGTTTGCAACGATTCGCCCTGCACGCTCCCTCCTCGCTCGGTTCCTGTCACAGCCGATTACACGAGCGACGGTTCGACTTGGGCATCCTGCTGCGTTCCTTAATGGTTGCCGCTTTGGTTTTCCGACTCCACAGCGAATTCTAAAAGAACCGGCTCCACGCGGCGAGAAATCCCAGCATCGTTTTTATCTTACCCGATTGCTCGACCGTGGCACAATTCCGACCGTCTTGCGCCCCGGTAAACCGGTGGACGAGCGGGGTGTGTGAACAACCCGGCAAACCGGTGGGCGGGGTGATGTCAACGCCCCGGTAAACCGGCTTCCACTTCTGACCGTTGACATCACCCCGCACCGCTCTCACAATAACAATACTGTTGGCCTCTCATTCGCTGGGGGTGCGATCCGTCATGAGTCGCGTACTGATTACAGCCGCCGTTCTTCTCTGCTTGTCGCAGGCTTCGTTGGGGCAGGATTTCCGCGACGATCTTCGTTTCGCTGAGGCGTTACGCGATCGTGGCGATCTTGACTTGGCTCTGGAACTGCTTAACCGACTCGACAAAAATGCCACTCCCGAACAGAAAAAAGAACTGCCTCTGGAATTTGCCAAAACCCGGCTTCGCCTGGCCGCCGACGAACCCGACACGGCCAAACGATTAGCCCTCTATCGCGAGGCGCGGTCCAATTTTGAGACGTTCATCGGCGGTAATCCGGGTCATCCGCGTTTGCCCGAGGCGAACCTGGAAGTCGCTCGCGTGCTTAATGCCCAGGGCAAAACCGAACTCGGTCAGGCGTTACTCAACGACGACGGCAAAACCAAGGGTGCGCTCGCCGCTCAATCTCGTGCCACCCTGGTCGAAGCCCTCAACCGTTTGAAAGTCGCCGAAAAAGAGTTGGCCGGCGCACTCAAAGCGCTCCCCGATCCAGACGGCATCGAAGACCCCACGAAGAAAAAACTGGCAAGCCAAGCCATTTTCCGCGCCGAACAGGAAGTCAAACAGGCTCGCTTCGAGATGGGCATGAACCTCTACGACCAGTCGGAAACCTATCTCGGCGGTAGCGACGAAAAAGCTTCCGAACTATTGCTCGCGGCCAAGGCCATCCTCGATCCTCTGGCCGCCGGCGAAACCAATTCGTCCGTAACCTGGAAAGCGATGGCCTGGGTCGGACGCATCATCGCTCAGATCGAAAAAGCGGAGGATGGCCGGGCCAAGTTTACCCAGGTTCTCAATGGGGTCAAATTTCCCGCCGCGTTCGACGGCATTCGTTTGGCTCGCTATTTTCGCTTGCTGGTGATCGAAAAAAGTCCCGATCAGGCCGATCTCAAACGTCCGGGCGGTATTCCGGGAATCATCATCGAATCGGGCGAACGCTGGTTGACCGATTATACACGTTACCAGAAAACCCCCGAGGGCTACGGCCTGAAGTTTCTCCTGGCCACGACCTACCTGGCACAATCCGACGGAAACAAGAAGATCGACGAAACAGTTCGGAACCGCTATCGAAACCGTGCTCGTGCCTTGTTGCGGGATGTCGAGAATAGCGAGAACGAGTTCACCGATCGTGCCAAGCAAATGAAAATACGCGTGATGCGTGCCCAGGGTGGGTTCCGTCGCGATATTGCGACTCTCAAGACCTTCGAGGATTGCTACGTCCGCGCTCAATACGAATCATCGCGGTTGAATGTCGATGCGTTGGCCGACCGCAAAGAAGAGTTAAAGGCGTTACCCGATCCCGAGACGCTCACCACCCCCGCAGAGAAAAAAGCCGCCGCGACGGCTCGGGCAGCCGTCGAAGCGGAAATCAAAAAATTGTCCGAACCTGGCGCGCTGGAAAAAGAGCGACAATCGCGGATAACGGCCATCAAGGAATCGTTACGCCGTGGGTTGGCGATGCCCGAGGTGAAGACGATGAAAGCATCCACCGAACTGGCAAACGCACGCATGTGGCTGACGTTCTGGTCGTTGCAATCGGGCGACCTGGACGAAGCTATTCGTGTTGGCGAAGAGTTCATCCGTAACGACCCGCGTTCGGCTCAGGCGGGGCTAACCGCGCTTTCCGTCCTCCAGGCCTACAGCCAGCAAATTGACGCCAAGCGGGCCAAATTCGACGAAAAAGAAATGGCCGACCTGCGCAATCGTCTGTTTTCGGTGGTGACCTACGTCGAGGATCGCTGGGGCAACGATAGTGCAGGCAACATGGCCCGGCACACGCTCGGTCTGCAACTCATGAAGGAAGAGAACTTCCCCGAGGCCATTCGCAAACTCAGCCTCGTCACGCCCACCTATCACAGTTATGCCTTGGTGTGTCTGCAACTAGCCGACTTATGCAAGAAAGCCGAAAAGGCGGGTAGCGAGCCGATCATCGGCGACCGGGACACCAAGGATTATCGCAAACGCGCGATCCTGGCTCTGGAACGCCTTCCGGTTGAAGGACTCGGGCCGGACCCGTTCACCAACCAAGTGACCATCGCCGGGAAAGTGCAGTTGTTGCGCGATATGTTTGCCTACCGCCGTTACGAACGAATGGACACGATGACAACCCAGTTGTTGCCGTTGGTCGATAAATTGCGTTTCAACGATGAAGAAGACAAACACAAAACCATCAAGGAACAACTCAAGTTCGATCTAACCGATCTCAATCTTTACGCCAAGTATGGCATGGCCGACGCCGCGTTCGTGGCGGGGGAGCATGCCAAGGCCGGCTCGCTGCTGGATCCTCTTGTGGATGTGTTGAGCAAGAAAGAAGACAGCCAGGAAAAGCTCAACCTCCAGAAGAACAAACGGCTCGCGTCCGGCATCTTGACCGTCGCACTGAAAGCGAACTTGCAACAGGGCAAAATCGACCGGACGGACCTGGTGCTGGAGTCGCTCGAACAAGTTACCGGTGATGGCGAAGACGCCTCCAGCGGTACGGGCACGCTTCAGCTTCTGGCGTTCCTGATCCGCGGGCAGGTGGATGAGTTACGCAAAAAAGGCGACAAGAGCGAACTCGAAAAGGCCATCAAAGGTTATTCGGAAATTCTCACCAAACGTACGGCTAAGCTGAAGAAAACGCCCGACCTGATCCGCGCCCTGGCTGCGTGTTATTCCAGCATGGAACAACACGAAAAGTCGGCCGACCAACTGAAGGATGTACCGTTCAACGAAATGGACCCCGGCTCAAAGGCGATTCGGCTGATGTATGTCCGCGAATTGCGTATGAGCAAGACACCCGACAATCTCAAGAAAGCCCGCGAAGTGATGACCGAAATTATCGGCGCACCGGGTGGCAAGCCGGGCTGGGGCGCTCGCGATCTGACCGCCCGGTTAGAAAGCGGACTGCTGTTACACGAAGAGGGGAAATGGGCCGAGGCGTTCGGCGGTTGGGTAAATCTTGTGAAAGCCCTCGGACCGCAAGTCTCCAAAGGGGGAGCCGTTCGCGACCGCTATTTCGAGGTTTATTTTTACATGATCCTCAGTTCCGTGAAGCTGGGTCAAACCAAGGTGGCGGCTGAGGAACGGGATAAGGCGATGGAGAACGCTGCTCGCCAGATTATCTCCCTGGAAACGAGCTGGCCTGACCTGGGCGGTGACGTGTCCAAAGCACGTTTCGCCGACCTGTTGACCACCGAATCGGCTCTCAAGGCCAAGTATGAAGAACTGAAAAAGAAGGGCAAATAACCCCCCCCGCTGTGGAGGCCGAACGATGCTGCGAGTGATTCAAGTGAGCGTGTTGGCCGGCCTGCTGCTGATGGCGGCGGCAGTTCCCTTCGTGCGCGCTCAAGGCGGCGACAAGACCAAACTCGACCGTATCTATCACATCGACCCCGGCACGAAGAAAGAGGTCGATACCTACGGTAAGATCGAAGAAGAATCGCCCGCGGGCATCAAAATTAAAGTCCGCGAAGGCAAAACGGATAAGACAGTCACCATCCCATCATCAACTATCCAGCGTGTTTATTACTTCACACCGGAAGTTGGTTCCATCGACTTCAACAGCGGGTTCGTCACGGAAGCCAACTGGGAAAAAGCTTCCGGCAAGAAAAAGGCCGAACTACTTAGCACCGCTCTGACGAAATACGCGGCGGTGGAACGACAATTGACCGGACGCGGAGAAGCACGGCGGTTTATCCAGTATCGTATCGCCATGCTGACCGTCCGAGCCGCCAAGGAAGATCCTGCAAAGACGGAAGAAGGAATCAAACTATTGAAGGATTACACCGCCACGAACCGCACCAGTTGGCAGATTGTCCCCGCTCTGACGACGTTGGCGACGCTACTGGAAGAAGCCGGACGCGTGGACGAGGCCCGAGCCGCCTACGAGTCGTTGACCACGCTCAGCGACGTACCGCCCGCTCTGGTACGGCAGGGGCAATTATTCGTCGGAAAACTAGCGTTGCGGGCGGGAAAATGGGCCGACGCTCAGAAGCAACTCGAAAAATTGGCCAGTACGCTCAGCGGCGCGGACCCAGAAAAGCCGTTCGTCGAAGCCTATATGGCCGAAAGCAAAATCGGCCTGGGACAACTCGAAGGCGCGGATAAGTCGTTGGCCGAGGTGCTAAAGGTGAGTAGCGACGCCAAGTTACGCGGGTTGGTTCACAATCTGCTAGGAGATTGGAACGAGAAGAAGGGGCAACTCGATGATGCGTTCTGGCATTATTTACGGGTCGATGCCCTGTATAACGAAGAACCCGAGGAACATGCACGAGCATTGTTCCGTTTGGCGGATTTGTACGACAAGGTTAAGAAAGACCCCATCCGCGCTCGCGATTGTGTGCGTCGCCTGATGGGAGCCGGCTACGACAATACCCGTTACCAGAAGATTGGAAAAGCCGCCGGAATGAAAGCCGAGGAGCCGGATAATGGGGAAAAGGATTCCTAAGAAACAATGATCAGCAAATGTCACAAATAAGCTAGAAAATTGGGGGCTGGTGAGTAAGCTTCACTCACCAGCCCCCATCGATTGTCACTATCACTCAAGGATCGAAATCTCACACGCTCGTCGGGAGATTTTTCGGCAGTGCCCCGAAATCGCAGTTCACTATTTCGTCACTTTCAAATCGAGGGTGCTACCCGCGGCAAGATCAAAAGCCCGATCCATCGCTGCTTCGCGATACGCCTTCGGAACCGCTGTAAACGCAGCAGCATTTTTCCCTTCGCTGATATACCAGGTGTAACGGCCTGGCGGCAGCTTAACCTTGAAATCAGCACCGGTGAGCGGGATCGTCGCTGGGCTACCCGTCGTGATGACGTGCAAGTTTAACACCACACCACTTAGGGATTTGCCGTCCATTGTGACCTTGCCGCTCACTTGGACTGATTCGGCTTTCGGACCTGGTTCGACCGAACAACCGGTTATCGTCAGCAGAAAAACGACGAGTAGTAATATCCTACCAAGATACATTTTGAGATCCTCAGTTGACGTTAACTACTTGTCCATCGTTATGACCCGCTAGAAACTTCAGCGTTAGGGCGTCGATACTGTCTCGCATGAAACGAACGGAGCCATCGGCATAAACGCAGTTTGCACCGCCGGTGTGGAACGAGAACGGTTCATCGTTAGGACCGCAGTTGTTGTTGGCCCATCGACACTCGGCAGGACCGCCGAGGGGAGAGGCGTAATTGTTGATCTTGGCTACCCGAGTACCAGGAGAAATCGCGTTGCTCGGACCAGATAGGCCGTTGGTTCCGGCATCCGGGTCAGCCCACGCATACATGCGTCGCCCACCAGTACTTCCACCACTCCACGGAATACCATCGTCAAATTGGGAGGGACGGCTCGACAACGATCCCCAAGTACCGGCGTTCGGGTGGGCACGGCCGGCGTCTTCGATACACAAGATGGTGTTGGAGGTTCCATCAACAATTGCGACGATGCTACGACCGTTACACGAAAGACAGCCTTCAACTGTCATTTGAACGCGGCGAGCGGTGCTTATCGGACGAGTACCAACTGGCTCGGTGGCGCCAGCCGAACCATCTTCGATATCCGAAATGGCCACAAACATATAATCCCAGGCTCCAAAGCCGTCCGGGCTACGACTGCCGAAAGCAACCGGAGTACTCGGGCAAACATAGGTCTTAATTTGAGTTTTGGCCGCTGCAATGGTGTTTGGATAAGCAGGGTCGTTGTAAGCGGCACCACGATGGTTGGGATGCAGTAACACACCGGCGGGAACCGTCGTGTAGCGTGCGGTATGATCCATCATTCTGAACACATTTTCTTGCTCGATGTAGGGAAGCAAGAGGGTTGGCGTCGATTGTGTCATGTAGGTCGTGGTCGAGCTACCCGTGCTGTCGCATTGACCGGGGTGCGGCAAGAACCCATATGAACTTTCATAGTTGGCTACTGCCAATCCAATCTGCTTGAGATTGTTGCTGCATTGCATTCGCGCTGCCGCTTCGCGGACTTTTTGGACCGCGGGCAGTAGTAAACCGATAAGTATTGCGATGATAGCGATGACAACGAGCAGTTCGATCAACGTAAAGGCTGAACGACCAGAGACGCGGGGAGACAATTTCACCGAATAACCTCCAAAAAGAACCGCGATGGGTTAGGACAATCCCATCGCACCATTTCTACAGTCATGTCTAAACAACAAATAAACTCATAAGTTCCGGGCGGATTCCGCCTTCATCAAATATTCACGCAATCAATGATAAACCTAATAATGTCCTTTTACAGGTTTATCACTGATAAAGATGAATCGTATCCATCTCGTGACACATCATGAATAGCAAGCTAGCGAATTATAAAAGAAGATTTGATGATGAAATCTTCACATCGCGGACCCCTCGGGGCCGTAACTGGAAGGGAGCGAACCGATTCTTCAAACCTGAGCCGTCACTTACGTTTCAGGCTCTGACTCGCGTTTTGTTTCCTATTCTCCCGTTCTGTCAATCGAATTAGCGCAAAACGGCCTTAATCACGTGACCATGCACATCGGTGAGTCGGCGGTTGGCTCCGTCGTGCCGCACGCTCAGCCGTTCGTGGTCTAGTCCCAACAAATGCAATACGGTCGCGTGGAAGTCATAGTTGGTTGTTACGTCTTTTTGGGCCTTCCACGACCATTCGTCACTTTCCCCATACGCCACACCGCCCTTGATCCCTGCCCCGACCATCCAGCCGACGAACGTCCCGCCGTTGTGGTCGCGGCCGTCGCCACCTTGGGCAAAGGGCATCCGTCCAAACTCTGTATTCCACAACACCAATGTATCATCCAACAAGCCGCGCACTTTCAAATCCGTCAACAACCCCGCTATAGGCCGATCTGTCGAAGCACACATGGGAGGCAATTCTTTGGACATACTATTGTGGTTGTCCCAGTTGTTACTCGGTCCCCCGGCTCCGCTCCACACCTGCACGAAACGCACACCTCGCTCGATCAACCGCCGGGCCGTCAGGCAGCGGCGGCCAAAGTCGTCGGTCGGCGGTTCTCCGATGCCGTACATCCGCTGCAGGCCGCGAGTCTCTCGACTCAGGTCGAACGCTTCTGGGGCCGCGAGTTGCATCTTGGCCGCCAGTTCGTAGGCCTCGATGCGACCGAGTAACCGCGAATCGGCGGCATCGCGTTCGGCATGTCTGCGGTTCAGATCGCCCAACAACGTCAAACCATCGCGATCGGCTTGGGCCGTCGTGCCGCTTGGGCTGCTCAGAAACGGGATTTTGGCTCCGTTGATCACCGTTCCCTGGTGCGTTACCGGCAAATAGCCCGACGAAAAATTACCTTGCCCGTTGTACGGCAAGCCGCGCGGGTCGGGCAACACCACGAACGTCGGCAACTCGTCCGTGATGCGGCCCAGAGCATAACTCACCCATGCTCCCAGGCAAGGAAACCCCGGTAACAGAAATCCCGTGTTCATCAAGTAACTTGCCGGGCCGTGGACGTTCGTGCGCGACTTCATCGCCATTAGAAACGCCATTGTATCAACATGCTTGGCCAGATTCGGTAACAGATCGCTGATCCATCGCCCGCATTGACCCTGTTGCCGCAGACGCACGGGCGGAGCAACGACTTTGCCCGGTACACTCGTCGGAGCCTCGATGCGATACCCTTCGCCGGGATCAAATGTCTGCCCGGCTTTTTCGATGAGTTTGGTTTTGTAATCGAATAAATCGGCCTGACTTGCACCACCATTCATGAACAACTGAATGACACGACGCACTCGGGGCATGTGGTGCGTCGTTCCTTCTGCGTACAGCCAGCGAGCCGCTACCCATCCCAATCCGCCGGCTTGGAGCAGGAATTCGCGTCGACGCATCGCTATCACTCCACGAATAAAAACTCGTTGCTGTTAAACAGTATCCGCGCGACCGCCGGCCAACCATGCTTTGCCGCGTGTGACTCCAGTTTGCGAATCTCCTCGTCAATCGGGTCGCGCCCCCAGCACCACTGACAGGCTAACCGCGCACGCGCCGCCGCCGGCTCCCTCTCTAGTCGTCGCCCGAACGCTGCCGCATGTCGAGCAATAAACGCACTGTTCCACAACGCTAACGCCTGTTGAACGGTCACGGCATTCGTCCGCGTCGGGGCGAGCTGATCGCCTGCCGGGCAATCGAGGGCGGTCATAAGGGGATCGGGCAACGTGCGA
>RGDT01000069.1 GCA_009918525.1 Planctomycetia bacterium | reverse complement strand
AAACTTCAGCCGATGCGACTGCCTCAACCTTATTCGCATGGCCTAGAGGTTAATCTCCCAACGATGCTGCACGTCGGCTCTCGTGTGAGAAAATTACCACAAATTTGCATTATTGCCACTTGGGTCGAGTTCAGGATACCAATATCTCCGCCCGGCAGGAGTCAAACCGAGAGAAAGAATCGCCCTCAGTCGGCAAGGACGTTTCGTCCGAATCGGTGCTTCACCGCCCGGACGCCCGCTTCGGTAAGTCCGTTGTTGGACAAATCCAACCAACGCAGCTTGCGCAGGAATGGTGAGCGTGCCAGAGCGAACGCACCGTCGTCTCCCACTTGGTTACTTGCTAGGTTCAATTCTTGTAACCCTTGCACATCCGCCGAACCTGCCAATACTTCAATCCCACGTGGGCCTATCTGATTGTTCGGTAACGACAACAACCGCCACGGCCGCGGTCGTGAAGTGATCAGGGCGATGAGAGATTCATCTCCCAAAAACGACCGCCCCACGCGAAGGGTGTGCAAACGGGGCAAGCCCGATGCTAACGCCAGTTCCCTGAGATGATCGTCCACAAATTCACAACGATCTACACCTAGTTCTTCAAGCGTTGTCATCATCCCCAACGCTCGCATTCCGACAGGCGTCGGCATCGACTGCGACACATCAAGCTTGCGCAATCTCGACACCGACAGTCGGGTTAGCGTTGTATCGCTAATCTGCCAATTTCCCGATAGATTCAACGATTCCAGATGCTCCAAGACCGGCAAATCGATCATGGTCGTCATGCAGTTATCACTGATGTTATTGAAACTCAGCATCAGATGGCGTAGTTTGGGCAATTCAGAAGTTAGAACAGATTGGAGGTCACAATCCTCCATGTAATTCTGCGACAGGTCCAGCGTGTGCAAGTGAGGCATCGTGGGCCATCTCTGCGGAGTGGGCCATCGGCTGCCAAACCTCGCTTGCGCAAGCCGAAGAACGCGTACATGGCCCAGATGGGTCGATTGGGCCAAGTGCGTTAAACCAACTTCTCCGATACTGCTTTGCATGATACACAGCTCACGTACGCCAGCTATACGCGGATCTTGGGCTAGTCGTTCCATTGCGGAGTAACCAAAACCATGTAACGCAATCGAATCCGTCCACAGGAAGGCTTCACTACGCGACACATCCTCCACCTCAGGCGAGAAAAATTCATTAGACCCAAAATTGAGCCGTAACAATCCGCGATCGAACTGCCAGTCGAGCGTGCGTTCAGCGAGTTGTCCTAACCAAGATTCGCTCCAAGCGCTGATCAGTTCCAGTTCGCGGCGTTGTCGGCGACTGTTAGCGATTGCCAATTCCTGACCACATTGAAGACGGATGAGTTCGGCACGGGCAGAGTCCTCTGGGTTATCTTGATCCTCCAACCAATCGGCCAGAATGAGACGCAAGCTTGTATCGTCGGGTGTTTCGCGAATGTCCTCGAGAAACGGCCGCAAGCCGAGGCGAGGGGGACGTGCATGGGCGGGCGCGTTCATGTCTTTTAAGCCTCGCAGGTGTTGGTTTATTCGAGAGGAACCTTGCTCCAATCCCCCCAAATGGATGGAAGCGGGGCTTGAATCGTTACAGGTTCGTAGCGAATGGGATGCCGAAAGGTCAACTGCCAACCGTGCAACGCAATAATTCGATCGCGAGACAACTCAACAGGCGGTCCGAACGGCGTCACCGCTCCATATTGTATATCACCGGCGATAGGCCACCCGCGCGAAGCAGCTTGTACGCGAATCTGGTGCATCCGCCCCGTGAGCGGTTCCAACCGGAGCAGAGCAAAGCGTTCATCGCTTGACATGCGACGAAAGTGCAAAGCCGAGACTTTACCCTCGGGATGCTCGGCGGCGACAACTTCGGTACGTGATTCCGATTGAATCTTCCGCAGGTGGTCGGCCCACTGGCCCTCCATCGCGGGCGGTGTGCCGGAATACTCGACAAGTCCGACATAGACTTTGCTGACGGTGCGGTCACGAAATTGCTCCGCGAGTCGAGCCGCCGCCTTGCTACTGCGAGCGAATAGGACTACGCCCGATACGGGACGATCAAGCCGATGCGGAATACCGAGATAAACATTGCCCTCCTTGTGGTATTTCGTTTTGAGGTAAGAGCGTGCCTCGGCTTCTAGCGTAGGGATGCCAGCCGGTACGCCCTGCGTGAGCAGACCGGCCGGCTTGGCAACTGCGAGGCAATGGTTGTCTTCGTAGAGGACGACGAGAGACATAAATGATCACTTCTTGGGGGGTTGATGGACCGATGCCCCATGAAACGCCTCGGCGGCTTCGCCGATCGTTTCAGATAGAGTTGGGTGAGCGTGCATGGTCATAGCTAGATCACGGACGGACGCCCCCATTTCGATGGCGACCATCGCCTCGGCAAGCATCTCACCACAACCAGGACCAACAAGCCCAACGCCCAATAATCGCTCGGATTCCGGGTCCACGATAAGTTTCGTCAACCCCTCCGTTCGGTCCAAGGTCATCGCCCGACCCGACCACGACCACGGGAACTTCAGCACCTTGACCGTCTTACCCGCCTTGGCCGCTTCCGTTTCAGTTAATCCGCACCATGCAATTTCTGGATCCGTAAACACCACGGCGGGGACTGCACGTGCATCGTAGACTGCTGGTTCTCCGGCCAAGACCTCGGCAACGATCCGCCCTTCGTAGGTGGCTTTGTGCGCGAGCATTGGTTCACCGGCCACATCGCCGATAGCGTAAATGTGCGGAACATTTGTCCGGCGTTGCGGGTCAACGGGGATAAATCCACGTTCATCCACTTTGATTCCGGCCTTATCCGCCGCAATTTCTTTACCTGTCGGACGACGACCCACGGAAACCAAGACACGCTCAAAAACTTCTACGGTTGATTTACCGTCGGCCGTTTCGAGCGTAGCCGCTATCCCATGGCCGACATCTTCGACCTTGGCAACCTTGGTCTTGAGGAGGATACGGTCAAAGAGTCCACCTTTGGTCAAACGATCATGCAACGGTTTGACCAAATCACGGTCACAGCCGGGCAGTAACCCATCGGTCATTTCGACAACCGTAACCTTACTGCCCAACGCGGCATAAACGAAGCCCATTTCTAAACCGATGTACCCTCCACCGACCACGAGCAATTTCGGCGGCACCTCTTCCAATTTTAACGCGCCCGTCGAGTCCATAATGCGCGGCGTATTGAGCTTGAAGGCGGGCGGAACAGCAGGCACCGACCCAGTCGCAATCACACACTTTTTGAATTCAACGATAGGACCGCCTTCGACCTGAATCTTATTCGGCCCGACGAATTGTCCTTTGCCGTGAACCACCTGCACTTTTCGCAGCTTGGCAAGTCCGACCAGATTTCGTGACAGGTTATCGACTACTTTTTGCCAGTGACCACGAACGCCATTAATATCGATCGTAGGAGGAGCGAAAGTGAGTCCGACGTGCCCCGCTTCGCGAGCATCGACGATTAGCTTGGCCGCGTGGAGCACTGCCTTGGATGGGATACATCCCACGTGGAGACAGGTTCCTCCGGGCCGTTCGCGTGCCTCGATAAGAGTCGTTTGAATGCCGTGATCGGCAGCGAGGAATGCAGCGGCGTAACCTCCGGGTCCGCCGCCGAGAACCACGAGTTGAGTCTGTAGAGTGTCGGCCATGCTATCTCGATTCACCGGTTCGTGACGATCATACAATATGCTTCTATTGTAGGAACCGAAAACACTTCGCGAAGAGTCCGCGCCGTGGTCCAACTGTCATTATATCGTCTTCACACCCTTAAACCGGATAAAAGAGTGGGTAAACCGCAGGGCCATTATTAACGCAGACAAAGAAAAATCGGAGAAAATACAACCCTCCTTATTCTGCTGCGCTCCTGGGTATCTCTGAGGTTGCTTCATCGTTTAATAGGACGAAATCGTGCCTCAATTTTGCTTTGGAGAGTCCTTGGCGGGTTTGAGCGTGTAGGTGTGCGCCACACTCCCGTTTTTCCGCTTGCCCACCTCATCGCCGGGCAGGTACGCCTTGACGTAATCGACTACTGCCTTGCCGTCGCCGACCTTGACACGCAAATGCCCCGAGGGTGCCAAAAATTCACCTCGGATGTAGCCATATTCATCCACATTTCGTACCCGCTCGGAACCTTGATGCCCCGGCTGAGGCACCAATTGGTAGACGATGCCGTCACGTTCCTGGTAGGCGTAAAAGTGGTCGTGTCCATGAAAAACAGCTGACACCTTGTGCTTGACAAACAGTTCGTGAATAGGCATTTCCCAACCGGGCCGTTTGGCCTTGAATTCGTTCTTGCCATCCTTACCCTTCCCGCCCCACTCGTACAAAGCCGAAGCCTCGCTGCCACCGCGAGCAGCATTTTCTTGCCCGCCGACTAGATGATGAATAAAGACGAATTTGAAAGATGCCTTACTGTTCTCAAGAGTCTTTTGCAGCCAGCGGTACTGGGATGTGCCGAGGGTGCGCGACCAGTTACCATCACCGCGACCGCCGCCGCGTCTCTCCGTGAACCAGTACGGGTCGAGAGCGATGAACAGAGCGTCACCCCACTCCCAGGCATAGTAGTTTTCCAACGCACCGATTTCTTTCACTTCGGTAGTGTTTCCACTATAAAAGTGATTAGGTGCAGGGTTGGGGAAGTATTTTTTGCGGGTAAGACACGACCAGAGCGACATCGGGTTCACCTCACCGTTGACACGATCGCCACGTTCGCCGTCGTGATTACCCAATACCAAGAAAAGCGGAACCGACCGCGCTAGTTGCCCAAAATAATACCGCTGAGCCAAATATTGAGGCAAAGCATCGGTATGACGATCATACTTATCGGTCATGAAGGTGTCACCCAGGTCGATGTGAAAATCAGGCTTATCGGCCAAGGCATTGGCCAAAGATTGCTCGTACAGAGCTGACCGTGTGGCCTGATCGAGATGAGAATCGGCCTGCATGGTGAACGTGAAAGCCTTGCCAGGCTTTCGCTGGGTATGAAATTGGTTCTCCGGCTCGGCGGTGAACACTTTGCCTTCAGGTTGTCGATGATAGAGTTGATAACGATACAGAGTATCAGCCTTCAAATCGCCCAAGTTAAACAAATGAGGGGTTCCCGCCTTGAGTCGTTGCGTCTTCGTCTTTTCGGTAGGCTTATCTTTCGATTGGCTATAATCCAAATAGCAGTCGATGTCCTCATAGGCTAACACACTCACGACAACTGAACGATCCGTCGGTCGGCCAAGAATGACATCCAAAAGATGTTTCGGCGCTCGACCCACTAATATGTGCTGTTGCCCTTTCCCTTTGCCCTTCCCTTTTTTGCCATCCTGAGCCGAGACCAAAGGCCAATCCAAGGCCACGACCAACAACAAAAACAGGGATCCCATGATTCGTGCAAGGGTTCGCCAATCTAGATGCTTCATGTTAGTTTTCATCTTTCGTTACAAGGTAGATACGATTATTTTCGCGTGTAGGTTTTCGTAGAGCGACTGCCGTCACGATCTATGTAGGTGAAGGTAAAATTACGATGATTGTTTATGACATACTGAATTGTATGGGAATCTCCATCCACTTCATACTTTAGCGTATACCTTCGGGAGTTATCCGAACGGTCAAAACCGACAATTTTCGCCCCACGAAGTGGATGACCAGCAGGGCGAACTGGCGCATCACGCGGCTGTGGATCAATCTGATCACCCCGAACCTGCACTACACCCCTCATTCCTCCGTTGATATATGGATAGCGATCGGTCGAATAATACCGATAACTACCATCCTTCTCGAATCGACCATTCAATTCATCGAGGTCTTCGGGTTTGTTACCATCTGCATCGGTGTATCCGTAGAGAGGGAATCCATCCAACGCGAAAGCGATCGGATTACCTTTGCCAACAATCGCTTCGAGGTGAACGGGTGCGATGTGATAATGGTAGTCATCGCCTCGTCCACAATGCCCACCATAAGAGTCGAGTTCGCCCGCGAGGAAAGTATCCTCTCCACGATTATTTAGGGCGTTGAAGATAGGAACACCGTTGACCGCCAACGCGATGGCTCCACGGTACAGCGCCTTTTTTGCAGAAATCGCCCTATCTGCCACCACTGGGAGTAGAGGTAGCCGCCAAGCATTATTTCCGGTGTATGGTTGAGGCAACGGCACTTGTTGCTGCCAAGACTGAATACCAACCATCATAGGATGGCTCGGGAACGCATTCGATTCAACATAAAAATAGTCATCATCCGCGCGAAAAGTGACACCGTCTTTTCTGAATTTTTCAAATAGCTTTTCTAGCTGGTTAACATCGTGTCGCGGTTGCGGATGCGTAACGCTCATCTTACTCTTCTCTCCATAACAACCAACTATAAAAAAAGGCAATGCTATCGCCGCGACATACAGGAGAGGCACAACCACCTTCGCTCGACATGTCCACACCACTCCTACGATAGCGAAGAAACAACAGCCCAATAGAATTAGAATAAAAATATCAGCCTTACTCTGCGGTTGTGATACCGAAATGACATTTCGATTCAGTTGGTTTATTTGATCGAGACGAGTTTGCACCCAGGCTTGATCAGCCTCACAAAGACAATGCAAAGAGACCCAGATAAGTCGATTGTCGCGTTTACGAAGTTGAACTTCACCATTCTTGGCGATCACAAACTCGCCCTCGATCTCCAAATCCATTTGGACGTCTTTCCAGATTCGATAACATGACGACTGGTCATATCCGGTATGCGCGCAAACGAATGAGAATCCTGCAAACGACACTATCAACATACCGACCATCCATTGAAGCCTTAACATGAGGTCAATCCTCCTGGATCACTCGCCGATCCGGCGCGTGGTGCATGGCGTGATTGAAAAAGTCAGGTCCAAGTCTTCGTTGATCGATCAATTCAACCGCTACACTCTCCGGCCCACCACGAGCCTGGGGCAGTTTCCGAAATACCATTCGGTGGATCACCAGCGCTCCCACGTCGTACCATACCTCGACCTGCTTCGGTCCACGGCTGGCGTGGGGCTTCCGCTCTGCCTGCAAGAGCCGCCAACCTCGGATCGGAGAATCCATGACGCGCAACTCATAGGAATCGCGAAGTTGTACGAGATCCGATCGGAGATCAACGAATGGAAGACCGTGTTGATGGCCAGGCAACGGGCCGCGAAATCGCAGAGGATCAAGGCTAACCCGCACCGCTCCCGTTGGACGCACTGACCAACTTCGCGTCCCATCACTACCGTTGATGAACGGTTTGCCATCTGGTAAGAGCCGGAGAAGAACGTAACTGTTGGGATGGCGAACGTGAAGCGTGGCTCCGTTAATGGACGGACGGTTATCATCGAGCGGTTCGGATCCTTCGTCGAGACTCAAGATTCGATAAGTCCGATCAACGGCCTGAGCCGGTGTCTCGATCAGACGATCCAACTCCGTTGCCGCGTTCACCGAGTTCGGCCAACCACCTAAAACTACGACAAGCAAAATAGCAGCCGTCGCCAGCGAGACGAAAAGGGTAAGGGCTCGGACGATCCTTTTGCCGCTGTGCGATGGGAACGATGGAAAGCGAACCGGTGCCGATACGAGATCGCGTGACGCACGCATCTTATTTGCCAGTTGGTCGTGCAACATCACGGCGGCCGCCAACGATCGCGGGTTAGCGGGATCTTGTTTGATCCAGGCGTTGAGTTCGGCCTCTTGGATTGGTGTTAATTCGCCGTCAATATAGCCCTGAATCAAGTCTTTTGGATCATTCATGATTCAGCCCCCCTGAATCGCAGCGTTGCGTTCGATACAGTGTTTCAGTCTGTCACGAATCCTCTGTAGTGCTTTGGCCACCGCATTGGCTCCCATTCCCACGATTGGCCCAATCGCCGCAGGTTTCAAGTCGCGTTCGTAACGAAGTTGACATAAACGACGCGAATACTCGTCCAATTCCTCGATACATTTCCCCAGTCGCCCAAAAAGTTGAGATTGCTCAGTACTCGTTTCGGCAAACGCAGCCGATAGCACATCAACTGCTTCTGAATCGAAAATCATTCGCTCATGGGCTTTACGGCGATAGTAGTGCCGAACCTGATTCCGCGCCACACCAATCACCCAGCCGATGAATGGCCGAGAAGAATCGTAGGAATCAAAGGATTCAATCACAGCGACGGCAATATCTTGCAACACGTCATCACGAGCTTGGAAATCACGGACGAGGGAGGTAACGAATGCCGATACCGTAGGCATTGCGGTTGTCCACAAACGGGCGGCTTCCCTCGTTCTCGCATCCATCAGAATCTCAGGGCATTCGTATACCCCACTCGGATTCCTTTGTTTCACCTCAGGGGAGGTACTTCCACCTCTCGGCTGTCAAATATAACAGCTCTTACAAAGATACTTAACACGACAGGCAAAATTATGACAGCGGCAGGTGGTTTTTTGTCTTGAAAAGCGAAGTGGAACTCGCGCCGGTCCGCTCATCGCGTTGCCCAGGCCGCGCGATAAATGGGACGCCCCTCGCGGCGGAATTTTCGCTCAAAATTCGTCAGGTAATCCAGATCGTGCGTCGGTTCGTGTTGCCCTGGTGCCTCGGCTTCCTGGAGGAATGAGGACGATACGAGGACCGTCTCACGAGCCATTGCCATATAATCTGCGACATCGGTAACGAGGATCAACCGCCCGCCGGGACGAAGCACACGCTCTACCTCCCGCACGAACACCGCCGTAAACACGATCCGTTTCTGATGGCGATGCTTCCACCAGGGATCAGGGAAATAGACGTGAACCGTGCGAACGCTTCCCGCCGCCACTCGCTCGCGGAGAAATATCCGAGCATCAGCCGTCGTCACCACCACGTTGCGCAGATTTCGTCGAGCCAATCGGGTAGCTGTGAACAATACGTATTTATTAACAATTTCGATTCCGAGATAATTAACTTGAGGGTTGGCTGTCCCTACTGTGGTCAAAAACAGCCCTTTGCCAAATCCGACTTCAATTTCGACCGGATTAGTGTTTGCGAACAGTTGACTCCAGTCCACCACTTCTGACGGTGCAGGAGGCCCCAGCAGCGGTGGACGCGGCAACAGGTACGGTTCTAATTCTTCAAATGGCAAACGCTTCGGCTTCCGCATCCCGCTTAACTCTCTGGGCCACCGCCACCGGTTAACCGACTCAACGACAATTGTACACCAATGATGTCCGCGTGAAACACCATCGTCGATCCGACGAAACCCTGACAGTGAAACGTCGATTGTCGGCGATGGACCCGTTTACCTTTACCCATCAAAACTAATCGGTCGCCCGGACGCACGATGCCGCGGAAACGAACCTCTTCCATCCCACCGAAGCCGATGAAATCGCCGTTCAGTAGACCGATGTGAACGATGTAAAACGAAACTAACTGAGCGGCCGCTTCGCACATCAGCACGCCGGGCATCAGAGCGAAGGCCGGCATGTGGCCACGCGCCCAAAATTCATCGGAATGAACATCTTTATATCCCACGATCACATGATTCGTGGAATCCAGCAGTGAGATAGCATCTATCTGCTCCATCTCAAATCGCTGGGGATTATTCGCACGTATCGCCTGACGATCGGCCATAATCCGGCTCAGATCGACCTGCGTCGGATCTAGTATCAGTTCCGGAGGCATGATCGACCCTCTTCCTTTTTCATTCCACCACCTCGGTGGCAACCGAATTTATTTTATCCGTTTAATCGGCCGAAACTATTCAACCGCTTCCAGTATGGCTTAGATTACAGGAGGAATACTCGGATTCAAGCATAGTCAATTCGTCTGAATTTTGCGGATTCGTTGGCATTGTCTAGCAATGTACCCCATTCTTGAACAACTCCACGATGGTAATTTGCCTTGTTGGGGTTCGCGCAGCGAGGCTTCCCATCGATGACCGCACCCACCAATTCGACAGCTTTCGGGAACAAGCTAACCGCTCTACAGCGAAGTTCTTTACTGTTTCTGCCGATTTTTCTTTCCCTTTGCTTAGCATTTGCCAGCCATACAGTATCCTATCTTTTGTGGACCTCCATCGCGATCCAGATTGTTATCCTTGTGGTACATTTTTGCCGGTTTCCAAAATATCGAGATTATTGGGGTATTTCTCTTCATCTCACCTACGGCATCGCATTAGCTGGCCTTATCCTACGAACCGATACCGACGAACGCTTTATCTCGCTCACCCAAGCCATTCTAGTGGCCGTTCCCCTTTGGCTCTTGTGTTACTGGATGATGAATGAATCCGGAGCGATTGCGCTCTACCGGGCACGATCAGCCGCTGTGCGACTCAAATCTCGCCGTAGTTGGCCCATCAATCTGGCTCAGATTCGGCATCTGCCTGAAGTGCGAGCATTTCGAGATACTTTGATCGTTGACGCGGAACCAGCCCTGGAATTGCTCGCGCAGACGCAACTGGAGATACGTGTCGCTGCATTAGCTGCCTTAGAATTACGTACAGTCTGGCGACCGGGCCAACCTCAAATCGTGCTTCGTGCAGCCCAAGATGGACCTGAACCAGAAGTCCGGGCATCGGCTATCAACGCCCTTGCCATGGTCGATGATCGAAGAGTGGTCGAGGCATTAGCCGAAATGATGAACGACCAAGAACCGCTTGTTCGTCGCACGGCTACCGAAGCTTTATTGTGCAAAACGACTCGGATTTGGCCCTGGATTCGAGGAGCCGTTCGCTTCTCGTTATCCTCCAAAGTCACAAAAAACGACGGCCCCTTATCCACGAACGGCCACCCTCTGAGCGACGCCGCACTTGAGGACTTCCACTCCTGGGCCGCTGAAACAGGACATAGTGCTCAGCGAGCCACACTCACCTTAAGCCTCCACTACCGTCAACAACTCGCAACAGCAACGAGCGTTTCAACCGTGACTAGACTACGACGGCAAATTCTTGACGCTCACGTACCGCCCCTTCTTCGGATAGAACTGGCTACTCTACTCTACGAGTTTAATCATCTGACTCTTTCCGATTTAAAGGCGATGCTCCTGCCGACCATGCCAGCAAATATCCGTTTGATAGCGGCCGAGGCACTTTTGCGGGATCAAGATTGTCTCGAAGTTTTGAGTGTGTTACACGAATTAGCCCGGTCACGCAATCGCGAGATAGCTTTGATGACTGCGGACCTTATGCAGCGCCGTTTTGGCCTGGATTTTGGATTACCAAACAACAAGCCAATGCCATCGATTCAAAGTAGCACTGCGGCTGAGGTGGCCCGCAGGGTCTACCTTTGGGCCTGTGATGCAAAACCTTCGGACCATGCCACAGTGCTAAAAGCTAAATCTAGACCTACTCCATAATGCTCTGGACAGACATCGTTTAACTCAGAATACTATGCAAATAGTCACCTATTGCGAATTAATGCACAAGCAAGAAATCCTTGCTATTGAGCAGTGCCCACATCATATCTTGTAGGGCCTCGGCTCGTTTATCGCCATATGATTTGATGAATTCCAGACTAACCTTCAACTCTGCCGGGCGCGGATTTCGCGAAAGAGACCAGAGATACGCCTCGGTCACCATCTGCTCGTCCGTGAGCTTGCCCCGCATCAGTAACGCCGGGCGACCAGCCGAATTTTGCACGCGGCTAAGAATGCTCCGACCGTTGATGAAGTGCAACGCCTGCAAAAGATTTGACGTGTTGTCACGTTCACACTCACAAGCATCCATTCGCTGCGGCTTGCCGAATAACCTCAAGAACGCGTTTTCGACCGTTCCATCGGGCAACTGCGCAGCTCGGAAACCAGCCGGAGCTCCACCAAACGCTTCAGGGACGGCTGTCGCCTGGACCAGGGAGTCGAGTAACGCTTCCGCTGGTATTCGACGAGGTACCGCTCGCGAGAAGTTCAGTTCATCGTGTCGGTTCGAGGGAGTCGGCTCACTACCGCGTTGATAGGTTTCGGACGTTACAATCCGACGCATGAGATGGCGAATGTCGAATCGGTGGTCGATGAAATCGCGTGTCAGAGCGTCCAACAATCCCGGATTGATGGGCGGATTGGTACTACGCACATCGTCCACGGGGTCAATAATCCCGCGATGGAAAAAATAGCTCCAGACTCGATTGACCAACCCACGCGCGAAAAACGGATTCTTCGATGACGTAAGCCATTCTGCGTAAGCCGTTCGCCGATCTGCACCTTCAGATAGTTTTGGCTCCTCACCACCAAGAAATTTCGCCGCCTGCGGAAGTCCTGTACGTGGATGAATAGCCAGACCGGCGTTGAGATTCAGGGCGACTAACCGCGAATTGGGCACACTCCGAAAACGGGCATCGGTTCGCACATTGACTTGGGTGAAGAAACTCGCCACACCGAAATACTCAGCCTGAGACCAATTCTCCATCGGGTGCGAATGACAGCGAGCGCACAACATCCTCACTCCGCAGAATACTTGGGTCACACGCTCGACCGTATCATTGGTGTCTTTGCTGATCGCGTAGTAAACACTCGCCGGGTCATCGACTGCACCGCCGCGGGCCGTTAGCAACCTCTTGGCAAACCGGTCCATCGGCATGTTCGATGCCACGACATCGCGAATAAACTCGCGGAAAAGATACACCGAGGGCGAACTAACCACATTTCGTGAATTTTGTAATAGATCGCCCCACTTGAGCGACCAGTGATCCACAAACTCGGGACGCTCGAACAGTGCGTCGATCACCTTGTCGCGACGATCCGCACTCTTATCCTTCAAAAAAGCCCTCACCTCATCCGGTGTTGGCTGAACGCCAATCAAGTCCAGATGCACCCGCCTTAAAAACGTCTCATCGTCGGCCAGCCCTGTAGGTTTGATCTTTAACCGATTAAGTTTTTCAACAATATGACGATCTATTAAGTTCCCTTGGGGAACCGGCGTCGGCTTGAAGCCGGGATTGGGCGGTAATACCGTCACATTCGTCGCCGTGAAGGTCCGCTCGAAGCGGCCGACAATCGCCGTCTCGCCAGCATCACCCGCTGTCACTAATCCCTCGCCGTCAACGAAAGCAAATCGGTCATTGTTGGCGGCAAACACGGCAAGACGGGTCACATCGCGAGTCGTGCCGTCCTCGTGGCGGGCAATCACCTGTAGGCGATGCTTTTGGCCGGGGGCTAGGGTAAGTACGTTCGGTACCAACTGAACGCTCACTACCTTGGATGGCTCCTTGACATCGGCAGGCGCCCCATCGGCAATCCAACGGACAAGAATTTCATTAGCCAAACTAGATCGGCTAAATCGAGTTCCCCCCTCGTGCGGAACGTCACCTCGGCCCTTCTGAACAAGCAAGCTACGGTCCGGGGCGATTCGTGTTAGTCGTCTTCCCATCAGATCGCGACAAATAGCCAGGTAATCCTCGGAAGGAGCCTCTCCCCGCAAAGACAACTTGAAGCCATTCTTACCCAACGAATATCCATGGCACGCACCGGAATTGCAACCCGTCTGAGTCAAAACAGGCATCACCTCACGCAGAAAACTCATCGGCGGCTCAGTGGTTGGCAACGTCACGGTCACGGGAATCTTGATCGTCTGCCCGGCGACGGCAACCGTAAGTTCCGTCTTTCCTGACGTGACCGGTTTAACCCAGCCATCCGTTCCAATGGTCGCAATCTTAGGATCGGCCACCGTGTATTTCGCTTCCGTCCGCAAATCGATCGTGTAGCCTTCGGCATCAATACCCATCACTTGGACGGAACGAGGGTCGCGATGATGGGTTAAATCGATCGTCGTTGGATGAACACGAATCGTGACCAGCGTCGGCCCCGCGTTCAACCCGGCCAGCATCACCGCTAGTGTTAGCCCTGTCAGCATGGCACCCTCCGGCTAACTCGCGATCGCGAGGACCGCCAGTATCAATTCGGCGTCCCGACCGCGCACACGCACGGCAGGTAGTTTAGGATCGGGAATCGCTGTCCCCGTAATTTTTAGCCCTTTGATGTCACCCGGAGGCGTCGTGGGAGGCAGCGACAACTTGAACACGAAATCGCTGGTTCCCGCTTTGACCGTCACGGCAGGCGGAGCAGTCACACCCGTAGGCAGCCCCGTCAGAGTCAGCGTTACATCACTTGCTAGCCCTTCGCGACGGTCTATGGTTCCTTTGATTTCTACCGCCGTCGCAGCTTTTGGATTCAACTTCGCTACGACTCGCGGCTGTGCTGCATTGACAATCAACATCGGACGGACGATCAACCGCCGTACAGGAGTGTACGCCGTCGCAACCACTGTTCGTCGGTCGGCTGACAACAACTCGGCCTGAATCGCTATGTCATAACTCGACGAGGACAAGTCAGGTGGGACCAGAACGGATAATTCTCCATCGGTCGTCTTCGCGGGCAATTCGACCGCACGCTCGACACGTAGAGAGCGATTAGGGTCGGGTTGATTATTCACAATCGGCACGTTTTGGCTCGTCAGCAACGTCAATCGCACAGGGGCAGTTGCGGAGGCAGGGCTGATCTTAATCGGTAGGGTCAGCTTGCGTGTCGGTACTATTCCGAAATCGGAGGGTAATGCCCGCCAATCAATCGCAAGCTCTGCCGCACGAGACGTGCTCGGAGCAAGAGCCAGTTCCGAAGCTGCCCAAGGTTGAGCTTTGGCCAGGGGAGCATCGACAACGAGAACCGTACGTTCTTTTCTATCCTCGCCGCGACCTAACCAGCTAAGGATTGTTGCGGCGAACGTCCCGTTTCGTTGCACCGTCACCAACGCACCGTCTGAACCCGCAGCAATTGTTGCCCCGCTCATTTGCACGCTTGAGGGCAACCCCGACGCTGCAAGTTCGATCGACCCACTATAGTTACGCCGCTCGGCAATGACAGGAACGACTACTCGGCCATCGACCGGCAAAACGATCCGACTGTTACGCGTTTGCAAACGGAAGTCGGGTTTTTCAGCTAATAGTGCCGGTGTCACCGTGAGCCGATACGGCCCTGTCATCCCTTGCAAGTTAAGGATGCTCAAATTGATGGAGGTAACTTTGGCCGGCACGTTGTAGTCAAGAGTAGGTTCGAGACTCGTAGGGCCCTCGTCGGCACGCGCCACTGGCACCCCTTTGTCATCGCGCACAACCAATCCCGCGTGAAGCCCAGAACCAATCGACTCCGTGAACAACTCTAATCGCACTCGCTGACCAGGAACTACCGCAACGCGGTAGCGATCCTCAGCCAACGGTTCGCGCAGTTGGCCGCTTACGCCCACCGATCCTTCGGGCAAGTCGTGAATTTTTCCATCACCTTTGGAAATAAGTTCTTCGCGGTCGCTGAGGAACGCGAACGGCCTCGGCCCGCTCCACATGCCCTCTTTAGGCCAGGCTAACG
>RGDT01000068.1 GCA_009918525.1 Planctomycetia bacterium | reverse complement strand
CAGCGTGCGTTCACGCTTGTCCTCATGACGCGGCCAAGCGAATCGACGGTTGGAATGATTCGATCGCCTGGTAGACCCGCGATTGTCGATGGGCAAGTTCATGGTCGCCGCTGGGCACCCTGTGGCGTCTCCGTTGGGCGATTAAGACTTGCCCATTCAGCTTTTGCTCATTTTTTCTCGAAAATGATGATGTGCTGCCAAGGCAACACACCAATCGTCCGGGCGTGCTTAAGCGGGTGTGGCTCCATTTCTTTAATGACTTGTTTTTGAGTCATTTTGTGAACGAGTTTGATCGGTACATTCGGATCTTCACGCCGGAACTCGACGAACACCAACCGCCCGCCCCTCTTTAGCGACTCGACCATCTTTTGAGTCATTTCGTAAGGATGGGAGAATTCGTGATACACATCGACCATCAGAATCAGATCGACGGTATCCGGCTTGAGTTTCGGGTCGCTGATCGTGCCTAGCACCATCTCGACGTTTTTCACTCCCTTGGTTTTCATGCGCCGTTCGATGATGGTGAGCATTTCTTTCTGGATGTCCACCGCGATCACTTTGCCCTTGGGACCTATCAGCTCGGCCATAGGGAAGGTGTAGTAGCCGCTCCCCGCGCCGAGGTCCACCACCGTCATTCCCGGTTTGATGTCCAACGCCTTGAGCAGTTTATCGGTACGTTCTTCTTTGATTCGTTCCGGCCGTTCAAGCCACTCCGCCCCGAAATGGCTCATGACCCAGGCAATCTCGCGCCCCATATAAAACTTGCCGATCCCATCGGGGTCGTGAATGCGGCGATACTCGTAACGCACATCGGGCGGCGCGGCAGCGAACAGATCGGGCGAGCCGCCGAAGCGTGTCGGCGAGATCAGCGGACCGATGAACAACAGGCCCATGATCCAGAATCTATTCATGCCGACTCTCCCGCGTTTTGAAAAATTTTTGCTCTCAGAACCTTATAATCCGTCTTGCCGGTGCCGAGTACCGGAAGTGTATCCACGAGGCGGACCTCGTCGAGACGCATCACTCCGTGTAATCCCTCTTTCACCAATAGCTCGTTGGCCTGTCGTAGGGTGATCGTTTCCGTGGTGAACAAGACAATCCGCCGTCCGCCGCCGTCGATCTCGACCCCTTCGACCGCCACTCGCGGGCCATCCTTGGTCGGCGGGTAGACACGTGCAAATGGTTCTTCCAGAGCGGGAAGCGAAATCATCTCGCCACCCGCTTTCAAAAACCGCTTGAGCCGTCCGCTGAAGGTGATGTAGCCGTCCGCGCTGAGTTCCACGAGATCCCCCGTGACATACCAGCGTTTGCCGTCGATTTGCTTGAAAGGAGGTGGCCCCTCGTGGCCCAGGTAGCCAGGGAAAACGGCCGGCCCGCCCACTAACAACATGCCCCTCTTACCGGGTGCCAATGTTTCTTCGGTGTCTAGGTCGATCACCTTCAACTCGACGTGCGGCAATGCCTTACCCACGGTACCATGACGAATCGCCGACGGCGGATTGACGGACACCGTCGGAGCACATTCGGTAATGCCATAACCCTCGACGACCTTGGCACGCGGCGCCGCTTCCTTCATCCGGTCGAAGACCCCATTCGGGCATTTCTCGGCCCCGACGACCACCAGTTCGAGAGATGCTAGCTCGCCGGGTTCGGCTCGTTCGAGAATGTAACTCACGAAGGTCGGCGTACCGACCAGGACGGTCGTCTTGAATAGCCCCACCTTTCGGGCAAGGGCAGCGGCATCCGTTGGGTCCGGGTGTCGAACGACCCGGAATCCCGAGAGAATCGGGAACAGCCCCGTGATCGACATACCGAAACTGTGAAACGCCGGAAGGAAGCCCAACATGCTGTTTCGTCGATCAACGCCAAACACCTCCAGAGCATCGGCCTGATTGATCAGCAAGTTCCGGTGTGTCAGTGGAACGGCTTTGGGAGCTTTTTCGCTTCCGGACGTGAACAAGACTACCGCGGGCGAATCGGGATCGACGGACGGCACCGAAGCTCGCACGCTTCCCGGCATGAAGCGGACGGTTAGAAGTGTCGTCAACTTTTCGAGCGTGCCAACCTCCTTGCCGATGTCTTCCAGATAGACAAATGTTGTTTCAGGCAAACTCAGGCCGAGCCGGTCGATCACCGCACGCGAGGTAATCGTGCGTTGGAGATTCATCAAATTCGCCGCGTGCGCCAGGTTAGTCGGCCCGGTGGTCCAGTTGAGCACCACCGGCAGTTTGCCTGCCAGATATAACCCGAGTAACGTAATGTCACATGCCGCAGCCGCAGGCATCAAGACGCCAATGGCGTCGCCTGGTAGCAGTTTGAACCGCTTGGCCATGATGAACGCCCCAACCATAAGGCGTTCGTAGGTCAACACGCCGGAGCGGTCATCGGCGACGGCTACATCTCGACGGTTCATCAAGGCACGTTCGACGAAGGCTGCTGCAATCGTCTCGCCCAGAATAGCCGGTTGAAGGTTGCCGGTGGGTGGGTTGAACCACGCCGGCGGGGGCGGTTGCGGAGGTGCTTTCTTCACCAGTCCTGACGCCAGCGCGTAAAGTTGGCCCACACTCGTGGGAACACTGTCGCCGCTAAATCCGAAGCGGCGTTCAATACTCAGACTTAATTCCATTCGGTCCAGGCTATCCATGCCCAAAGTGTCGAGCGGTGTCTCAGCCGACCAGTCGTCAGGGGAACGCCGCACCTGATGAGCGATCATGTCGTCAACGGCATTCTTGGTTTCCGGCTTGAGCGCCCTAAGGTCCAAATCCAAACCGGCGTCGTACTTCGGAAATACTCGGGACCGTTCACCAAAAATGATGTGAGGTGGGACGTAGGTCGGTGTTTCGGGAGTGCCGCCGGGCGAATAGAATTGTTCGAGATAGGGGTTGAGAATCTCGCGATCTAGTCCGGGCAGTTCGGCGTGGTCAACCAGCCGCAGCGTTATCGTCACATTCCGCTTGGGCACCAAGAAAAATAACCCTGCAAGAAGCCACAATAATCCCGTCGCAGCACGTGGGATCAGGGGCGGCGTATTGCCGTCGTAACCATAGCTGTAGCGACTACCCCACAACCCCTTGGTGCGGCACAAAAGCATTTTCACTTCGGGGACGGACTTGAGCACATCGGATACGGTGCGTGCGGCTCCGAGTCTCTCAACTCCGTCGCGCTCCAACCGTCCAGACGGCCATAAGATAACATTTTGTCCCGCCTGCAGGGCGTTAATCACATTTTGAATCGCTTCACCCGTTTTGTGTCTGGCCTCGGCACTGACTTTGGCCAGATTCGGTACCCGAATGGCGTCCAGCGCGAATAACAGCGGGTACATGAACGGATTATGGAAGTTATCCTCGAACAGTAACGGACGGGGCCGAAGATAGGGATAGAGGTTGGTAAAAACCAGGGGCGGATCGACGAACGCCGGATGGCTAGGCAACAGAAGGATCGGACCCTTCAATTCCTTGAGTTGATCCAATCCGTCGATTTGAACTCTATAGCGTAGCGACAGAATGAGTCGACCAATCATCCACAGGACCAAGCGAAAAAGATGGATCATCGACGACCTCACGGGTTAGTCCCAATGTTTGTTTATCGGCCCACTCCCCTAGACGCCAGTGGCATCGTGCGACAATCCGCGATAGGCTAATTTCAGGAGGGCGGCTATGCAACGGTTGACGAGCGGCGGCGGCTGGAAAGCGATTCTATACACGTTGCGACAAGCTCTGCGCGTTGGGCCGTGGCGATTGTGGCGGGCTATACGCGCGAAAAATGCCTGCAAAACCTGCGCGCTGGGCATGGGTGGGCAAAAAGGTGGGATGCGTAACGAGGCAGGCCACTGGCCGGAGGTCTGTAAGAAATCGTTACAAGCCATGGTCGCCGACATGCAAAAGGGGCTGGAGCCGTCGTTTTTTGCGCGGTATTCCATTGAACAATTGCGCGGACTCTCTCCGCGCGAACTGGAATGGTGCGGACGAATCTCTCAACCTCTGATCGCTCGGCCGGGAGACACGAACTACAGGCCCATCGAATGGGACGAGGCGTTGGACCAAGTCGCGAATCAACTGCGGGCCACGTCCCAGGCGTCCTTTTTTTACGCGTCGGGTCGATCGTCCACCGAAGCGGGATTTTTGTTGCAATTGTTCGCCCGATTGTTTGGTACCAATTATGTCAATAATTGCTCGTTTTATTGTCATCAGGCATCAGGAGTCGGCCTGGGCCAATCTTTAGGAACGAGCACGGCCACAGTGACGCTCGACGATGTCGAGAACACCGATTTCTTCATGTTGATAGGAGGCAATCCCGCAAGCAATCATCCGCGCTTTATGCGCACGTTGATGAACATTCGCCGAAGCGGGGGCGAGGTGATCGTCGTCAATCCACTGCGCGAAATCGGCCTCGTAAATTTCTCTGTTCCGAGCGATCCGTGGTCGTTGCTGTTCGGCTCGCCCATCGCCAGCCTGTACGTTCAACCACACATTGGGGGCGATATAGCTTTCTTGATGGGCGTTGCCAAACATCTGATCGAACTCGGCGCAACGGACCGCGACTTTATCGACCGCTCTACCACAAGCTACGCCGACTTCGAGACAGCCGTCCGATCCTCTTCGTGGGAAGCACTGGAAACCGCCTTGGGCGTCAGCCGCTCAATGATGGTCGAGACAGCGAGCCGCTACGCGCGAGCGAAAACGGCGGTTTTCGGCTGGACAATGGGTATCACCCATCACCTAAACGGCGTGGAAAACGTCCGAGCGATTGTCAACCTAGCCCTGATGCGCGGCATGGTCGGTCGTCCGCGAGCCGGTCTGCTGCCGATACGGGGGCACAGTAACGTCCAAGCAATGGGCTCGGTCGGCGTCACGCCCGCGCTGAAGCAGGCGATTCTTGAGAATCTCGAGCGTCATTTAGGCGTTATGCTGCCTCGTTCGCCTGGTTTGGACACAATGGGGTGCATGAAAGCCGCCGATGCCGGACGCATGAAAACAGCGTTTTGTCTGGGTGGCAATCTCTTCGGGTCCAATCCCGACACGGCCTTCGCTCGCCGGGCTATCTCTCAACTTGAACAAGTGACCTATCTCAGCACAACATTAAACACCACGCACGCTCACGGCACCGCTCGAGAAACGATCATCTTACCCGTTTTGGCTCGCGATGAGGAACCACAGCCTACCATTCAGGAGTCCATGTTCAATTTCGTGCGTTTCAGCGATGGTGGCCCTAAAAGACAGCCGAACGCACGCAGTGAAACTTCTATTATTACGGAATTAGCTCGTCGCGTGTTGCGCGAACGCTCCCCCGTGGATTGGACACGCCTAGGCCGATTGTGCCATGTGCGTGAAATGATCGCGGCCGTAGTGCCGGGGTGGGAACAACTCGCGCGAAGCGAAGCGAATAAACAGGAATTCACGATACCCGGCCGCATTTTCCATGCGCCGGTTTTTCCAACCAGCGACGGCAAGGCACACTTCAAGACGTTGACGGTTGCGGCTCGCGGCGAAGGGCTGCGGTTGATGACCATCCGTTCGGAGGGGCAGTTCAACACGGTCGTCTATGAAGAGGAGGATATTTATCGAGGCCAGGAACGCCGGGATGTCATTCTCATGAATCGCGAGGACATTGCACGACTCGGGCTGATTGTCAATCAGCCGATCACAGTTCGTAGTTCCGTGGGGGTTATGTCACCTGTTTTGGTTCGCGAGTTTGATATTCGAGCCGGTAATGTGGCCATGTATTTGCCCGAGGCTAATGTATTAGTACCAACCGATGTAGACCCTGAATCCAAAACACCGGCTTTCAAATCGGTAGCAGTGAGCCTTGAGCCGTTGCGTCGGACTACGTTGCCGCTCATGAACCCGTAATGGTTATTCAGGTAGAGAGCGGATTGCCGCTTCGTATTCCTCCGGGGTGTTGATATTTTGCAAGCTCGGCTCGTTCTCGACCTTCACGAATCGTGGTCGGCAACGTGCGAATAGCTGGGCCGGTCGTGTCTCGCCGCTGTCCAATAGTTGGCGAATCAACGAGACAACGCTGGGGCGATACACACCCGACAGTGTGTGGCGTCGCCCGGCAGTTTCAGGAATGACCAGATCGGCATCGCCCAACTCTTCGATCATTCGGCGGACGAATGCCGTTGTCAGGAATGGAGCGTCGCACGCGGATACAAACGACGCAACCCCGGTGGCTTCCAGTCCGACCGCTATCCCTTCCAACGGCCCGCGTCCTGCCTGCGTGTCGCGCAGAACGCGCACACCCAGAGGCAAGTCAGGCAAGGGCTGTCCCTCCGCAGCCACCACGACCATGGGCGAGAGGCTCTCGCTCATAATGCGGGCGACTCGAAACAACAACGGTTCGCCGTGAAAAGCTAACCATGCCTTGGGTCGTCCCATGCGCCGAGATTCTCCCCCACATAGGATGATCCCACCGGCACCAATCGCTATCCTATTCAACATGAAAAACACTCCCTCTCGTCTACCGCTCGCGGATTTTCTCGCCCTGATTGATCGTAGGATTAATCCGCTATCCGTCGAAACCGTACCACCGCAAGAAGCAGCGGGTCGGGCAATAGCTCGCGATGCCGTTGCCGTCGCGGATGTACCCGGCTTTGATCGGGCCGCGATGGATGGTTATGCTGTGCGTTCATCAGACACAGGCGCACGTAGCGTTGTCGGCGATTCCTTCCCGGCTCGTCCCTTTAGCGGCACGCTGTCATCTGGGCAAGCAGTACGGGTGATGACCGGCGCGCCGTTGCCGAGCGGAGCCGACGCTGTCGTACCGTTTGAGGAAGGTGACCCAGCTGGATTGCCGCCCATCAGTGCGGGAAAAAACGTCGGCCGTCGTGGGGAAGATGTCGTCGCCGGACGATTATTGTTCCGTGCGGGACGGGTATTACGCCCTCAGGATGTGGCCTTGTTAGTCTCGTCCGGGGTGGCGTCGGTATTCGTGCATCGCACTCCGCGTATCAGTATTCTGGTAACGGGCGACGAGTTGCTACCGGTCGGATCACTACCCTCGGGCTATCGGATCGTCGATTCTAATTCGGTGATGCTCTCTGCCCTGGTCAAACGCGATGGCGGTGAACCCGATGTCGCCCCGATCGTTTCTGACCGTCGTGACGCCATTCGCGATGCTTTGCTCATGGCCGATGGCGATCTCGTCTTCATTTGTGGCGGCAGCAGTGTCGGTCTGGAAGACCACTCTCACCGCGTGATGGCTGACGAGGGGCAATTGCTCGCTCATGGAGTGGCATTACGCCCAGGAGCGCCGACGGGTTTTGGCGAACACCGCGGTCGGTTCGTGTTCTTGCTTCCGGGTAATCCGGTGTCGTGCTTGTGTGCCTTTGATCTTTTCGCGGGCCGTGCCTTGCGTCGAATGGTGGGACGCGGTATGGAGTTGCCTTACGTGTCGGTCCAGGTACCGTTAGCCGAGACGGTCGAGTCAAAGGCGGAGCGAGTCGATTATGTTCGGGTGACGCTGGAATCGGGACATGCTCGGCCTTTAAGTGTTCGAGGCGCATCCGTGCTCAGTACCACTACGACCGCCGACGGTTTCTTTTTGGTACCTCACGAAGCAGCGAACGTGACGGCAGGTGAGATCGTTCGCGTCTACCTGTATGACACAAGACGTTGATTGGTGTCTAAGAAAAATCAGAGCCATGAGCGAGGGCGATAAGACTAAAGCCCGACCTGTCACTAATGTTTCTGGCTCTGATTTGTCTTTACGAACGCTTCACGTCTTATCGCGTTCCGCGAGCCGGGTGATGGCCTTCGACAGCTAAATCGATGCGGTAAAGACTTTTATCCACCGTGATGAACAGCGTTTTGCTTTCCGTACCGATACCAAAGGTAACGTTGCTCGGCAGGCCAACCGGTTCCTTACTCGGGTCTTGGTCAGCCGGCCCGGTTGGGATGAATGCCGCCTCTTTACCTTCGGGGGTAAGGACTAATACGCCGGGCCGTTTCATTCCGCGCGAGGTCAGGTAAATGTGTCCCTTCGAGTCGATGCACATGCCGTCGCATCCTGCTTGAGTACCGAAGTCGTAGAGCGTCTTGCGCGGCCCGACGTTCCCTTTTTCGTCCAGGGGGAAAGCGTAAATTTTCATCGCGCCCGGTTTTGACTTAACGCCCGGCATAATTTTGTCGGTACCGTTGTTGTGGTCGGCCAGATAAAGCGTTTTGCCATCCGGGCTGAGGCCGATGCCGTTTGGTTTTTCGACTTCGTGGGTGACTTCAGTGACGGTGCCGTCCGTGTCGATGCGATAGACAGCACGGTGTTCCAGTTCGCGCGGTTCATCGCCCAGGTAGCGTGGGTCGGTGAAGAAAATGCGGCCCTTGGCGTCGATGACCAGATCGTTCGGGGCGTTGAATTTTTTGCCTTTATAGTTGTCGGCCACCACGGTCCGAGTCTTGGTTTTTAAGTCGTAACGGACGACGGCCCTCCCGCCCTGATCCGATCCTTCGCAGGCAACGAGACGGCCTTCAGCATCGAATTTCAGTCCGTTGCTTTTGCGGCTATCATCGATCCAAAGTTCCGTTTTACCGGTTTTCGGATCGTGGCGGAGAATTTGTCCTTTATCGGCACCGAGGGGAATGTCCGAGAAGTAGATGCTGGCATCGGGAGCCACGGCGGGGCCTTCGGTCAGACCGCCTTCAATTTTGGCCGTGCGGGTGAAAAGCTTGATGAGTTTCGCCCCATCAGGGACGATGCCTTTGCCCGTAGGGGTAGCGGGTTCAGCGAGAAACGCGATCAAAACCAGTGCGTACATGGATGAAACCTCCGGTAAAAAACCGAACGGGTGGTTCATCCGTAGACTCTAGCGGGATCAACTCCAACCGGCGAGGGCGTCCAATAGCCAGCATCCCGGCACGTGATGTGTTTGGGGTTCTCGGCAGTGATTTAACCAGAGCGAATCATCGCATCCTGCTTCCTCCAGGGCGTCAGCGAGTATCGGCATTTGCTCAAAGGCTCGATCGTGATGAATCGCTTTTGCCATAGCGGGAATGGTACCGTTGGCCCAGGTCAACCATTCGCAACGCGGTTGTGGTGGATGAAAGGGATTTCCTATTATCTCGTGAATGAGGGCAACTTGATCGCGGTTGCCTACGACCTGTTGCGCATCCCAGACGGCAGCATGATTATAGCCTACGCTAGCAGTATTTTGACGCACCAGCGCTCCGGCGGCAGCAGCAAACGAATTCCACAGCGGGCCACCGGCCTTCGTGTTTGCCGCCCAATAGGCAGCCCAGGCGGCTTGTCGTTCGCCGGAACCTGCCGCGTTCAGTGCTTCGGCACGAGCGCGGGCCAACTCCAATGACGACGCCATACCATCGGCATATCGTTCGGCGGTTTCCACAGCTCGACGACTATGTGGATCGCTCAACAAGTGCCAAACTTGTCGGCAGCAAGCACAGGCGAGCAGCCGCAATTTTCGTTCGTTGGTGCTGCGTTGCACGAGAAACTGAATCATCGGTGTCGGTTCGCGACAGAAAAACCAATCGTGTTCATTCATGACAGCACCACCGACCGGTGTTGAACGGGAGTCCACAACTTGTGTAGGCGATAAATGGCTATCGTAGTTCCCCTGCTATAGAAGACGGCTCGTGTGCTTGGTTTGGCTCCAAGGGCGGTAGGCCATGACGACGACGGGCCTCCTGACATTGCCAACCTCCAGCGGGCATCTCACGACACACGCCTGGACGTGTCGAATAAATCGTACACCGGTGGTCGTCACCTGCGAAGGGACACGCTGTCAAAAACGGAAGCGGAAAGAGCCGATACGTCCAACGAGGCGTTTCGTGCTGCATGGGCAAGCGCCGGCCTTCGGAAGCAATGCGCGGCTCGTGCCGGGCATCTTCAGCCGAGGCAAATATGGGGAAGGCACGACAACAAACCCCACATTCATCACACTCATAGCTTTCCATATCCGTCCGACCACTCGCGTTGTCGGTCCCAGAGGTTTCCTTCCGTTCGCTACCCGCTATCTTCACATAAACCCCAGGAGGCTGTCATGATCCTACCGAACATGATTCGTGTCAGACAACATCTCGATCGACCCATTCTGGCCGACATTCCCGGTTCCGTCCAGAGCGAGTTGGCTCGACTGGATTTAGGCCGTCGCATTAAGCCTGGACATACCGTCGCTCTGACGGCAGGCAGTCGCGGAATTGCCAATATTCCAATTGTCCTGAAGGCTGTAGCTGATCACTTAAAAAAACTGGGAGCCAAGCCGTTTCTCGTGCCTACGATGGGTAGCCACGGTGGCGGTGTGGCAGAAAAACAGCGGAGCATCATTGAAAGTTACGGCATCACTGAAGAGTTTGTCGGTATTCCGATCAAAGCATCCATGGAAACGCTCGAGGTCGGCACGACAGAGCAGGGGTGGCCAGTCTTACTGGACCGTCACGCTTCGGAAGCGGATCACATCGGCGTCGTGGCTCGCGTCAAGCCTCATACTTCATTTCACGGGCCGATTGAAAGCGGCCTTCTCAAGATGATCTTGATTGGTCTGGGTAAACATAATGGTGCGCTTATCTATCACCGCATCTTATTGGAGCAACCCTACGATACAGTCGTTCGCTCCGTCACCCGTACGATGCTTTCCAAGGCGGCTATCGCTTTCGGTGTGGGCATCGTCGAAAACGGGTACGATGAAACGGCCATGATCGAGGCCGTTCATCCTGAAGAGTTTGAGTCGCGTGAAGAAGAGATGCTCGTCCACGCTCGGCGATTATTGCCGAAGTTGCCGGTTAAAACGGGCGATCTGTTGATTGTGGACCGTATCGGCAAGGAGATTAGCGGTAGCGGCATGGATACGAACGTCGTTGGTCGGAAGCGGGCGGTACGGGGTCAGCCGTCGATGAGTGATTTGCCGAACTTCCGGTTGATTTTCGTTCGTGAACTGTCACCGAAGACACAAGGTAATGCTAGCGGTATCGGTTTGGCGGACTTCACCACTAAGCGGTTGATCGAGTCGATGAACTACCGCGACACGGTCACGAACGTGTTGACGGCTGGCTATCCCGAAGGCGCGTTCATTCCTGTGTACATGGACACCGACCGCGACGTGATCGAGGCGGCACTGAAGATCATCGGCACCCGTCAACCAAATGAAGGCCGAGTCGTGCGGATACTGGACACGCTACACGTTGACGAGGTAGAAATCAGCGAATCTGTCTTGAGCGATCCTAGTCCCGTGACGCGATACGAGCCGATCACCACGCCGCGTCCGATGTCATTTAATGCCTTGGGGAATTTACCGCCCCTATGATCCGGGTGGGTAATGACCGACAAGCAAGCAGGGGGATGGAACTCCCCCGAGTTCGCCGCACGCTACCCCAGCGCTGCACGACCGTTATGATCGTCCCACGGAGGATACCGGATACCAAAATCAATCGTGTTAAGATACTTGCACTCAAGCTATGTCGGTATACAATGACAAATGAATCCTGAGAAGGACTCGACCTCCGACGGTAATGGATTGCTGTGACCTTTCATTCTGAAAATATGACCCGGCAGGTCAATAATGGCACAACAGTATTACAATCTCGATGAAGCCGCCTCTAAACTTGGCATTTCGGCTGACGAACTGCGAGAGATGGCTAAGAAGAAGCAAATTCGAGCTTTTCAGGATAAGGGGAACTGGCGATTCCGTTCTCAGGATATTGATGAACGAGTTCGTCAACAAGAACCTGGTAGTGGCTCGGAACTCATACTTCCTGTTCCGCCACGACCTGCTGATTCTGATGCAATTCCTGTTGACTTTCAGATTGACGACCTAGTGCCGTTGGCCTCGGACAGTCCGAGTGCTGCTTCGGGATCATCTACGCCAAAGCCGACCAGCGACTCAGATGTACGCTTAGTATTCGACGATAATGTCGATATCAACGTCGATTCAGATGTCCGTCTCACTGAACCCAAAGTGGCTTCCAGAGGCCAGGGGGCCGACAGCGGAGTCCGGCTCGACAAGCTAAGTGACACGGAAATTCGGTTGCTCGACGACTCTACCCCAGTCACCGACGATGAGCTAGTCCTTCCCCAAGATGGATCGACTTCTGTTCCGAAGCGTAACCCGGAAGCCTCGATTATTACTGAGGAAATCGATCTCGATGCCGAAGAAGCGAAGCTGAAAGCAAAGCCAAAGCAAGCTGGCGGCAAAACGATCAAACCGCGTTCTACCACGCAGTTTAATCCTAACATCCCTGTGCTACCCACTTCTTCGCCGTACGAACTGACCGATAACGATATTAATCTTGAGGACTTACCGCAGAAATCGGGCAATAAGCCTAAATTATCTCCTGAGGATGACTCAAGCGATCACGAAATGATCGCATTTGATCCTGAAAAATCGCGTCAAGATCAAGGCTCTGGTGAGATCCCCATGCTCGAAAGCGATTCGAGCATTGATTTCGATGAATTACCTGCTGCCAATGCCGGTAACAGCGGCATCAATCTCAAAGATGCCGCCGATGGTGGTATTTCCTTGGAAGATAGCAGCGGTTCTGACCTTGAGTTTCACATCGGCGATAGTGGTACGGTACCGATTACCGAACAATCGGATCCAGGAATTGATTCGTCCAGCGAGTTTGATTTGTCTCTGGATTCTGACTCGGGATCGGACCCTGACTCGGCATCGTCCAGCGATTTTGAATTAAGCATTGATGAGGGAGATAGTGGCCCGGAACTCAAAATAAACAGTGACAGCGAATTTGAACTAACGATCGACGATGACAGCTCTGCGGGCGATTCCGTTGATGGTAGTAAAGACATCTTTGAAGAAACGAACTTCGATATTGCAGGTATTGACGAGTCAGGCTCGGAAGCCGTCGCACTGGATTCTGATTCCGACCTCGATGGCAGCAATAGTGAGTTTGAACTGGAGCTAGACGATACAGAAGCCGAAAGTGGCAGCCAGGTAGTTTCTCTTGAAGAGGACGAAGCAGACGACGCGGCTGCTACGGTGACAGCTAAACGTAAGGCCCCGAGTCGGGGTAAGGCGACGGCCTTGGCTCCTAGTGATGAAGGGGAGATGGACTTCGAGGAGATCGAAGAAGAGCCGAGTGCGAAATCGAAGGGCGGGAAGAAAAAACCGGTTGCTCTTGATGATGACGAAGACGAAGACGAGGATGACTTGCGAACCCCGGCGGCTGTTGCCCCTCCGGCCGAATGGGGAGCCTTGCCTGCTGTGATGCTCTTCCCTACTTTCCTGGTACTATTTGTGGTTGGTATCATGGCTTTCGAGTTGATCCAGGGGATGTGGGGTTACCATCGCTCAACGAAGGTCGGTCGCCCGATCATTGACAACATCGCACGACTATTCGACGATAAGATCCCGAAGGACTAGAACAAATAATAGTGGCTGGTGAGGGAGAGCTAAAGAGCTTGAATCTTTTTCTTTTCCTCTCCCCTCTATCTTACTCAAGTTCTCAAGGAGGGATCTACGTGGCAAAGAAAAGTACCTGCCCGATCACACGAGATCAATTTCGTACTAAGGCGAAAAATGTCGAAGTAGCCATTGACGGTAAGACGTTCATCGCGATTCCTAAAGAATTTTCGACTAATTCGCTTGGCTGGAACGTGAATGAAAAAATCACGATCCAGATCGATGGTGTGCCGGTGATGGTTCAAGTCGGAATGAACATGACGATCGTCGGTAGCAAAGAATTGCCTCTCGATGAAAAATCCCCCGGTGCTACCGATGCCGAATAGAAAGGTGATTATTGAACGTGTCCCTCGGTGGGGATGGCCTAATGTCCTCCGACTGGCCAATGAGAGCGTTGAGTTGCTCATCACACTGGACGTTGGCCCGCGTATCCTTAGCTATCGTTTCCACGACGGGCCCAACGTGTTCAAGGTGTTCACCGATCAAATGGGACGCAGTGGCGAACCCAATTGGGTCGGTCGAGGCGGTCATCGTCTGTGGACGGCACCGGAGGACCTCACCCGAACCTATGCCCCCGATAATGGCCCTGTCGAATGGTCTGAAGTCCAAGATGGAGTTTGTGTCGCGAGTCATGATACGGTTCATAGCGTTCGCAAGGAAATGGAGATTATTCTCGAATCCGAACACGTTCGCGTTGAACATTCCATAACGAATACTGCCGACACTTCAACTTCGCTTGCGGCCTGGGCCTTGACGGTGTTGGCTCCCGGTGGTGTCGAGATTTTGCCTCTCCCTCCGAAGCGTCCCCACCCCGGTCTTCCGGAACAGGCGTCCTCAGCTGATGACTATGCCAGCAACCAAAATATCGTGCTTTGGCCGTTTTTTGATTTTACCGATGATCGTTGGACCTTTGGTCATCGTTTTATTTTATTGAGACAGAATGAGACAGCGACGCATCCAACCAAAATCGGCTTGATGCACCGTGAAGGTTGGGCGGCCTATCAAGTGACGGGTTGCTTATTTGTAAAAGAGATTCCGTATCTCGAAGGACAAGATTACCCCGACCGCGGTTGCAATGTCGAGACATTTACGAATGCCGACATGTTGGAAATGGAAACGCTATCACCGCTTTCGACACTTGCTGCCGGCGAGACGGTGTCACATATTGAGCGCTGGTCGTTGCATCGGCTATCCCAATCCGTGCGAACCGAGGACGACGCTGGGCGGTTTGTCAGCCCGTTGGCACGTCCCTAATTCCTGTCTTCCGGGGGCGATACCAGCGGACAAAACTCCCTTGCATGCCTGCGGGATCGGAGGGGTGAATGACACCCGAAACCATTCTCATCGTTGATGACGAGCGTTCCGTTCGCGATACCTTTCTTGGTTGGCTTCGTGAAGCTAATATCGGTTGTGAATTATTTGCCGTGGCCGATCCGGCCGAAGCTCTGCGAGTAGCAAACGAGCGATCGGTCGATCTTGCCATCTTAGACTGGAATCTCGGTGCAGGCGTCACCGGTCTTGACGTTCTTGAAGACCTGCGAGAATTCAGCCCCGATCTAGTGGCCGTCATGATCACCGGCTTCGCCCATCAAGCTACGCCATTGATGGCGATGCGTCTGGGTGTGCGCGACTATCTCGACAAAAATCAAGGGTTGAATCGCGATGTCTTTCTCGGTGTCGTTCGCCGACAATTAACGCAAATTCGTCCTGCACGAATTCAGCGCTGCATTAATGAAGGGATGGCGGCGTTTCATCGGGCTGTTGAAGAGGTGTTGCCACTCGTGCAAACGGCGGCAGCTTTGAACGACCCCGTACCGGTTTCTGAAGCGGTACGCGCCTTGCTACGTTTTGCCGTGACATTCATGGGGGCAGGTAGTGGGGTCATCATCGTTCGGGGGTATGATCAGCATCGCCAACCGCCAGAAGAGTTACGCGCCTACGATGTAAATGGTCAGCCCGTGGCGACGCCACTTGCCTGGTCGGCTTCATTAGCCGCGTCAGCGTCGAGTATGGGGCAGCCGAGTACCTTGGACGACCTAAGCGGGGTGGGGCTACAGCCATTCGAAGTAGGGCGGTCGAATCTATTAGCAATCCCCGTCGATGTGGCTCCAGGTCGGGTGGCAGTTTTGGAATTATTCGATCGTCCAGATGGCTTCGGGGCCGAGACACTGCGATTAGCGGTTGCCTTAGCTCCGTTGGCTGCC
>RGDT01000067.1 GCA_009918525.1 Planctomycetia bacterium | reverse complement strand
CGATACGATTGACGTGCCGAACTCTCGGCAACTGCCCCCTATTCTTTCCAGAATCAAACTATTTGCAGGGTCGGCACAATGCGTGCAGGGAACCCTATCGCGATGGCGAGATCGTCCATCGTCGGGTGGTCCGACGATGACTCGCTTGATTGCCAAACGGGAGTTACCTCGTGAAGTCCATCTTCAACCGCATTGTTCTTTCTACGACTCTGCTGGCCTTTATCTTGCTGGCAACTTCGGCCCAAAGTCAAACCTTTGTCATTTCCAAACAAACGCTTTCGCAAGACAAGATCCTTGATTCAACCGGATCGTCGGCCCTGCTGACGGTTCAGAAGAACGGTCAGGAACAGGAGCAGGAGCAAGACAAAGCACCGAAGCCCGTCGGGAATATCTGGAAACTCGGTGTTTCGGGACAAGGCACCCTCGAAGGTTTTGTGGTCACGGCTTTGATACGAGTAGCCGATTTTGCTCACACGCCGCCACAATTGCGTAGTCCCGCTGAAGTGATGAAGGCTCGAACGGTTAGCGGCGGAGCTTTCGAGGCGTGGCAATTGGAAGCGGGCGACCGGATCATCAAGGTAGCCGGTAAAACGGTACGGTCGGCGGCGGATGTGGTTGACGCGATAAACGGTGCGACGCCGCCTCCCCCAGAGTTGACCATTGAATTTATCAGTGCCCGAAATGGACAGACCTATCAAGGGGTTGTGCGAGCAGCCAAATCGCAGCCGTGACCGGGCTGCGTGCAGACGCTCGGGAGTTGGGCCTGGGCGTCTGCTTTTGTTGCACTGCTTTGGATGGGGATTGCCAAGTTGCACAACCTACCTTCTTACTTGTCATCAGGCACGGGCGTCGGCTGTCGCAATGGCGTTCCTTTGGGGACTTCGGTCGCGTCGAACATGATCGACTTGATCCGCCTCACCGGAAATAGCCGATACCCCCACGGGACACGGCCCACCAGTCCGACCAGCACGGCATTTTGTTCCTCGATGGTTCCCGAAGTGAGTAGCGTCAGCGTCCCTGCTTCACCGTCTTTGGGCGTGACTGTCCATACGGTTTCTTCGCTGTCCTCGCCCGATTGCGTTAGTGACGCCAGCTTCGACACGTCCAACCGCAACGTCTTCTTGAACAACAACGTGGACGACAACACCTCTCGGCCATCGGCCAATCGGTACAACGGCATCAGGTCGCTTACCTGGTAGGTGCGTTTGAGATCCTTATCGGCGGTTTCGATTACCGAAGCGCGACCCGGTTTGAATGGCTGCACACTCTCCGGCGAGAACCGCAGGCCGCGAATTCCGCCACGGTTGAGGCCACCTTGATAGGTGACCGCCGCCACCCCCAACGCGCCCTTGTCCACGTCGGCCTCTAGCGTGACTTTGTTGAGCATTTTGTAAAGAGTCGATCCCGTCAGTTCAACATCGTCCTCGGCCTTACCCGAAACGACCGCCTTGACCGTTACGCTGCGTTTTTCGCTGTCATAATCAATCGAACGCAGCCGATCGAGGGGAACGAAGGCCAAGACTCCTTCAGCAAAGTTGAACTTATTGGCATCGCGGATGACGAGAGCTTCGGGGCCGAACGAAAGGACACGCGGCGGCCGCTTGCCCTTGGGTTTGACGCTCTTGGGGGGTGGCGTGTCTTTGTCGTTGGGGTCAACCAGCCAGCCAAGTCGTCGTGTACCTTCGAAGAAGGTCCAGCCTTTGAGTTTCAGTTCTTTGCCCGTGACATCAATAACCGTCAGAGGCGGCGAGGCGGGTGGGGTATCATCGCGGGCCACAGCAAGATGAACAAGCACAAGGGCTAACAAAGCGCTACGCATTGGAAGGATAACTCCGGAGAGCGATAAGGCGGATAGTATTCATGTTGGCGATGAAGTGCCCCAGGATCAAGGAGGAAATGCGGAGTTTTTGCAGCCGAGCGACTCCTGAAAAACCGATAGAATGGTATCACAAACTCCTTGCGAACGCTTGACCGATCGTTGATAATTCAATGAGAGACGGCGACGGAACATCTATTGGGGAATAGGAAGTTATGGCGACGCCGGACGACTGCGCGGATGAGATTTTCATGCCGGGTGGCCGACTATGCCCCGAACGAATCACGCCTCCGGCAATGGTAGCGCTGAGCGAGTCCATCCGGTTGGCCCGTGAGACGAGATGGGAAAGCGTTCGCAGTCCGCACGTGTTCATGGGCTTGCTCTCCCAGCCGGACGCCTCGGTTCGTCTGTGGGGCGAACGCTTGCAGACGGACCTACCCTGGCTCTTGCGACAGTTCCAAAACTTATTTCATCAGGAAGATTGCGAAGAGGAACCCGTCCTGTCTCTGAATCGAGAGTTTCTCTCCGACAACGTCATCCGCCTGTTGCGCGAGGCTATGCACCGTGCGATGGAAAACGGCCGGACGAAGATTACGCCGATGGATTTGCTGATCAGCATGTTGACCTCATCGCGGAGCATCGTCGCGGAGTGCTTCGAGCGATTAGGCATCACCGCCGCCAAGCTGACGGAACAGGCCGTGATCGCCGAATATGCCAAGCGAGAGAAGGAGTAGGCGGCCTGGTTGCCATTGGTTCGCGAAGACGATGCACCGTGCAGGGGCGTTCCTCGTTCCCCCGATCAGCGCGTTGAGCAAGGAAACCGAGCAGGTTGGTGGCATCGCGGAGGTCGGTCCGACGTTTGGCCTTGCAGGCGGAGCCTGGCGTTCGGACGTTGGCCAAGGGTTGTCGTAGGGCGCTGCCCGGCACCGAGCAAGGCAACGACCGACCCTTGACGCCTACGCTCCCTGTCGCTGGCCATCTGCTTTCTGCTTTCTGAGCCGGAAGCGTCAGCGACGGCGGTGGCTACAACTCGCCCCGAAAGGCCCGCTGCACGAGGGAGTTGAAAAGGTTGTCGGCATCTTTCGATCCTATCCGCCGTCTAGATTGTGCCCGGTTTGCTGATTTGACAACTTCGGCATATTCAAAAAGCACATTGTCAGGCGGAACAGGAATGTCGAGTGATTCCAGTGATTTTGTGCTGAGGTTTGCTTGTGCGCTACCACCAGCCGATTCAAGTAACAATGACAAGACACGCTTATTGGAAAGGAGTTGACTGAGCCAAGGGGAGGCTACACGGTTATTGGCTCTGATTATGGCGATGCGCTGGTTCACAAAAGAACCGCTTTCGGCATCAGTTACCATGCCGAGTTTGCCTGTTGTGGCCCCCGATAAAGCCATAAGGATGTCGTCCGTCACACACTGATATGCAGTGCTTATCCTGTAGCTATCGCAATCAACACTAACTGCGTTGGAGAGGTCCACCTTTCCGTCTCCGATGTCGCTAATCCGAATTACCCTGTCACCTTCGTCAGCAAACCATTCGCTCTTGAAGGCGAACCCTCCAGTAATTTTTGCGATTCGATTCATCGAGTTTACGGACCACCCCTTCGGGTTCGTCGCCGGGTCGCCGAACATCTCCAGGAAGGTCGAGCGCAGCAACTCCTCGGTCAGCCGGATGCCCTCCTCCCGCTTACGGCGGATGGCGTCAGCCTTGTCGAGAATGGCGGCGATCCGACGCTGTTCGGGCAGCGGGGGATAAGCCACCGGGAACACTTCGAGTTGTTTCGGACTCAGCCGTGGCAGATTCGCACCTGTGCTTCTCGTTGTAGCCAAATCGATTAAATGCTGCTGCCGGAGGTAATGAAACAGGTAGCCTCGATCTACCTCATCCAGCGGACGGAGCGGGAGAATGTCGGTGCTACAGACTCCCGAAAACGATGGGCGGGCGATCTTCTTCAAATATGGGCGCAGCTTCCCATAAAGGATGTGTTGATCTGAAAACGAAAACTTATTGCTGGCGAGTTCGCCATTAGCGACTGGCTGAACTCCGACGAAGCGACCTTCGCCGTCGATATGCTCCAAGCCGACGTAGCTCGTGCCTGGTACAATGTTGTGTGGAAGTACGGAATCTCGGACAACATCGGCGACTTTGCCAAGTGGATTCTCGGTCCAGCCCGATGGGATAGCGGCTATAGTCATTTCAGCAGCGCCTCCAGTTCGTTCATGTTCCGGCTAACTTCTTGATCCAGTGTGCGCAGCCGCTCTATGATCTCCTGCGGCGGGTCGTATTTCGCTTCCTCGTACTCGGTTTCCTTATAGCGGCTGATCGACAGGTCGTACTTGTTGTCCCGGATGTCCTTCACCGGCACGAAGAAGTGCTTGGCCTTGCGGTCGTTCGTATTCGCCTTCTCCCGGACGGCCCATTTTTCCCGGATGTCGGGCAGGTCGCCCAGGCCGTCCCCGATCTTGTCCCGCTTGTCGTCCAGGCTGTAGCCGTCCGACTCCATCTTGTAGAACCAGACCCGCTCGGTCTTGCCGCCCTTGGTGAAGATCAGGATAGCCGTGGACACCCCGGCATACGGCTTAAAAACGCCCGACGGCATCGAAAGGACGGCCTCCAGTTGATTGCCATCGACCAGCAGTTGCCGTAGTTCGCGGTGCGCATTGGACGAGCCGAACAAGACGCCATCGGGGACGATCACCGCGGCCCGCCCGCCGAGCTTGAGCATCCGCAGGATGAGGGCCACAAAGAGGAGTTCGGTTTTCTTGGTCTTGACCATCGTCGTTAGCGACTTATGCACGTCCGACTCGTCGAGGCTTCCCTTAAATGGCGGATTGGCCAGGATGACATCGAAGGCGTTTACGGCTTGATCGGGGAATTTTTCCGGGAATTTGCTGCTAAGCGTGTCCTGATAGTGAACATTGGGGGATTCGACGCCGTGCAGCTTCAAGTTCATCGCCGAAATACGCAACATGGTCGTATCGAAGTCGTACCCGTGGAACATGCTCGTCTGAATGTGGTCGCGGTGCCACTTCAGTAAATCGCCGCTCAAGGTTATTTGCCCGTCCGGGTGGGTGACGATCCCTCTCGGCGACGTGTATTTTTCGTGCAAATACTGCATGACACCGGCCAGAAACCCCGCCGTACCGCAAGCCGGATCGCCGACGACCTCGCTCGGTAGCGGGTCCACGAGATCGACCATCAGCCGAATGATGTGCCGAGGCGTACGAAATTGGCCGTTGATGCCTGCGGTGGTGAGTTTGCTGAGCAGGTATTCGTAAAGGTCGCCCTTGGTATCGCCCCCGGTCAGCGGCAACGATTCGATCATATTGACCGCCGACACGAGCAGACTCGGCTTGACGATGAGGAGCTGGGCATCGGCCATGTACTGAGCGAAGGCCGATCCGGTTTTGCCCAACGTGCGAAGATGGGGAAAGACTTTGTCGCGAACCAGCGTAAGCATCTGCTCGCCGGGTAATTGTTTGAAGCGTGACCAGCGTAGTTCCTGCTGGTCGGGACTGAACTGAGCCTGGAACGGTTTTTTCGTGCGGCTTGCCCGTTTTTCGGCGGTAGTCTCGGCAACGTCGAGCAGGCGGGCGAACATGAGAAACGAAATCTGTTCGATGACCGTGAGCGGGTTCGTGATGCCGCCGACCCAGAATTCCGTCCAGAGCCTATCGACTTGGTTTCGTAACGCACCGGTGATCATGGAGAGGTTTTCTCGGGGGGGGACGGCTGGAAGGTTTCGATGATGGCCAAGAGCGACTCGATTTGCGCCTCGTCGGAGAATAGTCCGTCGATGCTATTGGGGTCAATCGCGGTAAACGGCGGCTCATAAACCCGGTCGAGTTCGATATAGCCGAAGTTAACGATATGGTTCTGTAGCAACCGGAGAAAATTGATTTGCCGAGAATCGAGACTGTACCGATGCAGGAAGGCGGAAAACCGCTCGGCGACAAGAGCGGCGTCCAGGCCGATGATACTTCGGATAGCAACGTCGAGTTGCCCGGCAAAGTGGGGGTAATAGTCCAGAAGTTGCCGCAGGTCCAAATCAAGTCCTTGCTTGTGCACGTGGGCAACGAGTTCGTCCAGTTCGGCCGCGCTGACCGGTTGGCTTTGCTTGATGCGTTTGAGCGTGTCGTTATCGTTGTCGAGCAAATTGCGCAGTATCTCTTCGACGCGATTACGATACTCGTTGACGGCTAGTTTTTGCGTCGTTGCGTTTTGTCGGTTCTCCGTGACAATCTTATCTTTGTCTTCGGTGATGTCGATAACTTTGGGCGGAAGCGGCTTGTCGCGCTCTTCCTGGAACTGCATGACACCCCGAAGCCGATCCCGCAGGTTTTCGAGTTTGGCGACGTTGACGCCGTTCCAAAATTCTTGGGTACGCACTTCGTTAATCACCGACTCGACGGCCCGCACTTCGCGCAAATTCACCCGTAGCTTGTTCAGCCGATTTAGGCAATTGTTTTTCAAGTTGTTAAAGCTACTGGATCCCTTGCTACCGGATTCCTTGCTACCGGATTCCTTGCTACCGGATTCCTTGCTACCGGATTCCTTGCTACTGGATTCCTTGAGGTGCTCGGTCTGAAGCTCAGACACGAGTAAATCGAAATCATGAGCTTCTGAGTAGCTGCCGACGCTGCGCCACTGCATGAGCGGGGCGATATCGTTCAAGAGGAGACTCCTGGTCGCAGGCTCGAAGCGATTGAGCCGCTCGCGGTCGCGTGCGGCTTCGACTTGCCGCCATTTCTCCTTGACGCTGATGGCGTTCGGGGGCAGGTCGGCGATATCCTGGACGATGAGACTGATCGCGAGATCAAACGCCTGTAGGTTTTGTGCCTCGCGCGCCGCATCGGCCAACTCGACACGGCTCTCAAAAACGCGTTGCAAGAGCGATTTCGATACAGGCGGCTCGACCGGGGTATATTTTTCCTCAAAGTATTTGAAGTTCCCCCAGTAGTCGAAGATTCGGAAATGAGTCTTGTGCTTACCGGGGCCGAACAGATTTTGACATAATCGCGTACCGCGGCCGATCATCTGAAGGAACTTGACTTTGGAAAAGACCGGCTTGGCAAAAACCAGGTTGACAACTTCCGGCACGTCAACGCCGGTATCGAGCATATCAACCGAAATAGCGATCATGAAAGGCTTTTCGGGGTCGTGAACCTTGAAACTATCAAGCAGTGAATCAGCGTGGGAATCGTGACTCGTGATAATCTGGCAAAATTCACCGTTATATTGGTCGTTCATTTCATAAAACAAATTCCGAAGAAATTTTGCATGCTCGTAATTTCGAGCAAAGATAATCGACTTGCCTATGGGTTTTTGATCTTTGTCCTTGATACCTTCTTCCAAAAGTTTGCGCAAAATAATTCGGCTGGTATCCTTGTTAAATACGAGCCTATCAATTTCATCCGGTTCATACTCCAAGGAACTGACCTGGTTCTCATTTTCTTCGATTTCTTGCCGCTTTTCGGGTGACATCTCCGAATACTTGATCCCCTTGCGCAAAAATTCCGTCGTCACCGAAACGACCTTATAGGGCACCAAGCTCGGCGGATGGTCGTTAAGAGCCGTTTCGTAATCGTAAGTCGCCGTTGCTTTTTTTTCGTCGCAACCGAAAAGGTTGAACGTGTTCCGGCTGATAAAGTCCAGCGGTGTCGCCGTCAGCCCTAATTTCAGGCCATCGAAGTACGTGAACAAATCGCGATAGCGCTTGTAGATACTGCGGTGCGTCTCGTCGGCGATAATCAGATCAAAGAAACCGACGTCGAATTTATCGTAGCATTCCATGATGGACGGGTAGGTTGCCAGATAGATACGCTTGTCGCGATCTACCGTAGCCGAGGAAACGACGGTATTCGGCTCGGCGGGTAAATAGTCCACGAAAGCATTTTTTGCCTGAGTGCGAAGTCCCACGCGGTCGCACAGGAACAGAATCCGTTTCGCCCATCTGGCCCGCAATAACACGTCACACAGCGAAACCGCCACACGCGTCTTGCCCGTCCCGGTCGCCATCACAAGCAAGGCGCTGCGATGCTTGCCCGCGTACCGCTCTATCACCTTCCGATTCACTTCCATCTGGTACGGCCGGCCGGCAATATCAGGTTTAGGCGTCGTCTTCGGGAGTAATTCGAGAGATTTTCGCTTCTCAATCTGGTAAATCAGGCTATCAGGTGAATAAAAACCGTACAGCTTGCGCTGCGGCTGCCCGGCGGCATCGTGCCACATCCAGATATCGTGGCCGTTGGTGTAAAAGATGACGGGGCGCTGTCCGAACATTTTTTCGAGGCCATCGGCGTAGAGCTTGGCTTGGGTGCGTCCGGCTTCGGCATCGCGCGAGGTGCTTTTGGCCTCGATAACGCCGAGTGGTTTTCCGTCCGGCCCCCACAGGACGTAATCGGCTTTCCCCTGCCCACGGGCCGTGGGCTGATGGTTGACAGGGACTTCCTGGCCGACCTGATCACTCGACGCACCATCTTCGCCGACTGTCCAACCGGCATCGGTCAAGGCAGTATCGATAAGACGGCGGCGCGTGGCGGCTTCGTCAAAAGCGAGTGAATCGGCAACTTCCTGGCCGTGCGTCTGGACGGATTGAAGTTGGGCCGGAGTTTGTTGCGTGTTTTCTTTTTTGGCCCGTTCCGCTTCGATTTGAGCCAAGAGTTTTTTAATCTCGGCTTCTTGAGCGGCCAAGTGTTGGAGGAAAGCCGCCTTTTCACGGCGGAGCCTGCGTTCGGTTTCGGTGCCTTCACCAGGCGCAGGCTGGCTATAGGGGGGACAGTCGTCTTTTTTTCCGTTGCCGTACTGCAAGTGCATCCAACAACCAAGGTCGTAGGCATCGCGAAGGGTGTTCAGGGCAACGGAAGCCAAGACCGCCTCGCCATGCGCTCCCTTGTTGCCGTAGATACGCAGCGTGTGAAGTTTGTCGAGCACAACGGACGGCACAACCTGAATGAAGGTCGCCGAGGATAGCAAATCGTGGAAGGTGGGCTGATGTAGCCGGGGCAGTCCATGTTCATGGAAGATAAAAGCGACAATCTGCTCGGCGTAGGTTCGGAGTTTGGCGACGGCACTAGGCGGGTCGGGATGGGCGTATTGTTCGGCGAAAGCGCCGAGTTCGGCCAATTCGGACCATTTGGAGCGAAGAAACTCGAAGTTTTTGGAAAGCATACACGTTTCTCGGTGAGGCGTGCCCCGTCGTTTCGTGTCGGGCAACTCAAAGATAGGATACTATGTAGCGAACGCCGAAGGCGAAAGGAATGTTGGTAGGAAGCCCAACGTGCAGAATTGCCAACACAGTCGAGGAAGGGAAGAGTCCGAAAAGCTCGAACTTTCTCTGGGAAGATATGGCCCAAAGGAATAAATGGGCCATTAAAGAAGGATTGGACTTAAAGCGGGTGAGGGGACTCGAACCCCTGACGTCCAGCTTGGGAAGCTAGCATTCTACCGCTGAATTACACCCGCACTTTGTGTATAATATCTTGGGCAGCGTGCTTTGACAAGCCCCCTGGGAGTCAACCCATGAATCTTCTTCCTCGTCGCTTGTTCCTTTCCTCCGGCGCGGGGGCTTTAGCCGTCAACTGGCTCCTTGCCCGCGATGCACGCCCCGCGGAACCAAAACCACACCACACGCCCACCGCCAAAAGAGTCATCTTCCTCTTTATGGTCGGTGGTCCCAGTCCCATCGACCTTTTCGATCCCAAACCCGCCTTAGAAAAATGGCACGGCAAACCGCTGCCGGAGAGCTTTGGCACGCCTGTCAGCCAGTTCACCAACGGAAAAACGCCCTTACTTCGCAGTAGTCGGAAATTCAAAAAACATGGCCGCAGCGGACTGGAAGTCTCCGACCTGATGCCGCACCTAAGCCGTTGCGTTGATGATATTTGCTTCCTTCGCTCCTGCTGGGCCACCAGCACCGTCCACGCCCCCGCGATGTATCACCTCCACTCCGGGCGAACGCTCATGGGCTACCCTAGTTTGGGGTCGTGGGTTACCTATGGCCTGGGAAGTATCAGCGACAATCTGCCCGCGTATTGCGTTTTACTGCAACCCGAAGGCACACCCGAAGGTGGTGCCCCGTGTTGGGGTGCTGGGTTCCTCCCGGCCGTGCATCAAGGGACCCTCCTGCGCCGTGGGCCGAACCCCATCCTCAACCTCAAACCACCCGAAGGAACCGGCGGCGAACGTCAACACCGTCTCGCGGGCTTGCTCCAACGCATGAATGCCCACGATTCGCCCGCCGGGGACAAAGACCTCGAAGCCCGTATCGCCAGCTACGAACTCGCCTTCCGTATGCAACAGCACGCCCCCGAAGCCGTTGACCTCAGCAAAGAAACCGCAGCGACTCGCAAACTCTATGGCGTCGATGACAAGCCCACCGCCGACTTTGGTACACGCTTACTGTTGGCCCGTCGGCTCATCGAACGGGGTGTGCGTTTCGTTCAGGTTTACTCGGGCGGTGGGCCGCTCGTCACTCAATGGGATGCGCACGACGATATTGACTCGAACCACGAAAAGATGTGCGGTCACGTCGATCGCCCCATCGCCGGATTGCTCACCGATCTCAAAGCACGCGGATTGCTGAAAGATACGCTCGTCGTCTGGTGCAGCGAGTTCGGACGTACCCCCATGTCGCAAGGGGGTAAAGGCCGCGATCACAACCCTTACGGATTCACCATGTGGCTAGCCGGCGGCGGTGTCAAAGGCGGACAAGCCATCGGCGCGACCGACGAATTCGGACTAAAAGCCATCGAAGACCGTATCAGCGTCAACGATTTCCACGCTACATTGCTGCATCTGCTGGGGCTGGATCATGAAAAACTAACCTACCCCCATGCGGGACGTGATGAACGGCTCACCGATGTATCCGGGCGAGTCGTTGAAGGCGTAAAAGGTTGAAATCGAAGCAGATACGCGGCAGATTTCTGTAGACTGGTCTTGAGTTGCACGACCTGGGTCGTTCTGCTGACGCTCACCATACCGGCCGTTTGCTGAGCACTTCGCCCAACGGGGATGCGTGGCGATCTGTGCCGAATATCGGTTTATCGACTCGAAATAGTACAACGCCGATTGACACCATCCGCGATGCCAAATCCGCCGTTGTCTCCATCCGCCGACTGGACACGGCTGGTCTTCGAGCTGGAATATTGAAAATCGTCTGTCCTCAACAATCGGTTCGCCCGAGTTTTCCACCAACCCTGCTCTTACATGAAGCGGACGACAAGGCGGTGCCGTTCACCCAAGTCCAAACCTTCGCCAAGGCTTTGACAGACGCGAAAAACGTCTGTGAGGTCGAGGCGTTGGAAGGGCGCGGCTACGGCTTCTTCAACAGTCCGGCATTCCGCAAGAGGGACGAAGCAGATGATTACAAGGCAAGCCTAAGCCGAAGGGAACGTTTCCTGAGCGAACAGAAATTATTGCCCTCCGGGCCATGAACCACCCGATGAGGCACATGCCGGGAACTAATTATTCTGCCGCAGGCGGTGCCAATCCCTCTGCCGCGGGTAAATCCTTGAGCGATCGCAGGCCGTAGAGCTGTAAGAATTTCTTGGTTGTGCCGTAAAGAACAGGACGGCCCAGGGAGTCATCACGACCAGCGAGCCTGACCAACCCGCGTTCCATCAACACCTTGAGTACCTCAGCACAGCCCACGCCGCGTACTGCTTCGACATCCGCTCGGGTGATCGGTTGACGATAGGCAATCACGGCGAGTGTTTCGCGTGCGGCGGGGGTCAACTGCATTTCCACCGTATGACGCCGAAGCCGAGCCAGCCAGGAAAAAAACTCTGGTCGAGTGAGTAACTGAAATCCGCCCGCGATTTCTTCGACAAGAAACGAGCTTCCTTCACGCTGATAAAGATCGCGCAATCGTTCTACCTGACGACGCGCTTCGTTGGCATCGGCCAATCCACAAACGGACGCTAATTTTCGCGGTAGCAACGGTTCATCTGCGACGAACAAAGCCGCCTCGACGTGTGCGAGCGTACGATCGCGTGCTAGGGGATCCACGGGCACAGATCGACGAGGCTCGGCAAACCGCAGGATGCCGGGAACCCGATAATTTTGCGGGGGAAAACGCAGCGGAGCCAAAGGGTGGCGGGTGACAGGCATGAGCTTTCCTTGCTAGATAGTTGCCGGGTTGCACTTTGCATACTAGATTAGTCCACGGTTCAATGATTCGACAAGAAGACCTACGAGAAGATATCTTGAACGGGGAATTGACGAATTTATTTCGCTGGTTTCTGGGCCTACCGGAAGATAGTCTGTCCCCATTCCCTGGGTTGATGGCGGCTGGTGTCGCGGTTGGAATGCTCGTAGGGTTTGTTGCCCTCAGTGCAGTTTTCTTTATCTGGCTGGAACGTAAGGTTGCCGGTCGCATTCAAGACCGTCTAGGGCCAACCCGGGTAGGCGGCAAATTCGGCTGGCTGCAAACAATTGCTGACGGAATAAAGCTGCTCGTCAAAGAAGACCTTATCCCGCGAGATGCCGACCACATCTTGTTCCGCCTTGGACCCTACATTGCCTTTTGCGGGGCGTTCTGTGCTTTCATCGCCCTACCCTTCGCGCAGGGATGGACTGCCTATGGCACCGGCACGGGAGCATTCGCAATCGGCGTTTTCTTCATTCTGGCTGTAATGTCTACCGAAGTCTTCGGTATCATCCTTGCCGGGTATGGGTCAGGCTCGAAATGGTCGTTGTTCGGCGGGATGCGTGAAGCCGCCCAGATGGTCGGCTACGAAATTCCAATGTCATTGTGTGTTCTGGTCCCCGTCATCGTTGCCGGAAGCATGGACCTTGGTAAAATCTCGGCCAATCAAGCCGGGTGGTTCTGGGAATGGTATGTCTTCCGTGATCCGTTTACCTTCGTGGCCTTTTGGACCTATTTCACCTGTGCCACCGCCGCCTGTAAACGGGCCCCGTTCGACCTTGCCGAAGCCGAAAGCGAATTGGTGGCTGGATTCCACACCGAGTACTCGGGACTACGCTGGTCTTTCTTCTTTATGGCCGAGTATGCCGCCATGTTCGCCGTCAGCGGGGTGGCCGTGCTGCTGTTTGGCGGAGGATGGCATCTAGGCCTACCCGTGTGGACGCTTGTCGGACTGTCACCCGAATTGTCACAGGTTTTGAACTGGCCAAGCAATGTGTTGAATATCGGCAATGCAATCAACGCTGGTGTATTTATTGTAAAGTGTTGGGTACTAGTTTTCGTGCAAATATGGGTTCGCTGGACTCTGCCTCGTTTACGTATCGATCAGGTGATGATGACCTGTATCAAATATCTATTACCGATTAGTTGTTTTTTGATGCTAGGCGTTTCACTATGGGAAGTTTTTGCTCGTCCTTATCTCGGTGATTATTTCAAGTTCGTTCTAGCCGGATTAGTCCTGATCAGCATCATAATAACTGCCATGCGAGTATTCACAACACCCATGAAGTTACCAACTCCGGGAATCGATGCTCCTTGGGGGCCGCGCATCCCGGCCGAGTTCACCATCAAACGGAGTTGAGGCCCCGATGACGCTTCACGCGGCCTTGTTTTATATTTTGGCAACTGTCACCGCTATCAGCGCAATTGGTGTCGCAGTTACGTCGAATATCGTACGGGCTGCAACTTGGCTCTTATTTGCGCTGGCGAGTACAGCCGGGATCTATTTCCTGCTGGGAGCAGATTTCCTCGGCGCAACGCAACTAATCGTTTATGTCGGCGGAACAATGATTCTAGTTGTCTTTGGCGTGATGTTAACTGCCTCTGGACCATTCGTGAATATGAAAGTTGGGGCCGCTGAGTGGGCCATCTCCTTAGCTGTCGGCTTACTGCTATACTCAGTGCTGGCAATCGTGTTACTTCAGATCGAGCCACCGAGTCGAAACATTCCCCCAAACCACACATTGCTACCGAGCAAACACATAGGAGCAGCCTTACTAGGCAGTTCCTCGTCCACGCCCGAGGCCAAAGTAACGGGGTTACGCGGCGGACAGTTTATTCCACGTACTCGGGTAAGTTATTTGTTACCATTTGAAATTATCAGCGTTCATCTTCTGGTCGTACTGATTGGAGCTGCATACCTCGCTCGTGCCAAGCGCCGCCGGGAGGACGTGGCATGAACTTCTTTCTGTTCGCCGCTGAAACAAATTTGCTTCAAACCGATATTACACTGCACCACTACCTTTTACTGGGGGCGATACTTTTCGTTTGTGGAATCGTATGTATGGCGACCAAGCGAAACGCGATCGGTGTTCTGATGGGAGTCGAATTAGTGCTGAATGGTGCGACAGTGAATTTCGTATCCTTCGCTCATTTCAATCCTACTTTTGATATCGAAGGCCAAATTTTCGCCTTATTTGTAATCGTGATGGCTGCCGCTGAAGCGGCTATTGCCCTGGCGATCGTCCTCAACTTCTACAACAACCACTTCACCGTGGATGTGGACGCAGCCGAGGAGTTGAAGGGGTAGTCGATGCCTAATTTCTCCGAAACACCCGGATACTGGTTCGTACTGGCAACCATACTCCCATTGGTTTCCTTCGTCGTGCTTTTGCTGGCGTCCGGCATCTGGTCGATGGCTCGCCGATATGGTCACGACAAAGTTGTCGATGCTCTGGGAAGCCCTTTTGCGAGCCGTTTCGCCTCATGGATTGCGTTCGGTGCAATCGGACTTGCCTTCATTTGCAGTGTGATCGGCTTCGTACAATATCTTGGCGAACGAATGGAATCGCAGCAAGCCATTACTTCGGCAAAACAAAAAATCGACGAGTTCAAAGAAGAAAAAAAGCAACTACCACAAATTATTAAGGCAAAAAAAACTCAACTGATTGATGCCGACGACAAATCGAATCTGCAAAAGGAAATTGCTGCGCTTGAATTAAAGCTCGAGCATTTACCCGAAGAAATCGAAACTGCGGAATCCTTGCCAGCGCGGTTGGAAACAATCTGGCAAGAAGCACGAACGCAACGCTGGCAGGGAAATTTATTTTATATATTCCACCTTATTAATGTTGATCGCTTCGGCCCAGTCAGTGGATCATCCGCCTCCATTGGCTTTTACATTGACAGCCTATCGTCGCTGATGTTCGTTATGGTTACTTTCGTAGCGACACTCATTCATTTATTCAGCATCGGGTATATGGCTGAGGAAATTCCCGCGGAAAATGTAGCAGATCATCACGTTCACACGGACGAGGGTCCCCTCAGTCGAAGAGGTCGATATGCTCGCTTTTTTATGTATCTATCGTTGTTCTGTTTTTCGATGCTTAATTTAGTTTTAGCTGATAATCTATTACAAGTGTTCGTCAGTTGGGAACTGGTTGGTATTTGTTCTTTTCTACTAATTGGCTTCTATTATGAACGCAAAAGCGCAGGAGATGCTGCAAATAAAGCATTTATCACGAATCGGATAGGAGATGCCGGATTCATCCTTGGTTTATTAATTGTATGGGGCTACCTCGGCACGTTCCACTTCGAGCAGATCTTTTCGCAAGTTAGGCACCCAATGAAGGATGCTCACGGAGTTCCCGGTCGCCTAGCTGGCCGGATCGTTCGTGCCGATGTCGTTGCGGAATCAGAAAAATCTCGTCTCCGTGTCAACGGCCCTGGCGATGGCGGTTCGTACGTTGTGTTGTTCCCACGTGAACCAGTTGGCGAAGAACTCTCCGCTGTTTTATCGGCCGAACTGAAAAATTACCGAAAACGGCTCGCGACAGTGACAGACCCGATTGAGCAGGCGCACATTCAACGTCATATTGCGGCACTG
>RGDT01000066.1 GCA_009918525.1 Planctomycetia bacterium | reverse complement strand
ACCTGGTCATCGCGATATTCTTGACGCTTGATGTCCGCATGAGCCGACAGATACGCCAACACACGACCATTGGCCTGAGCCGTTTCAACCAGAGCCTCGGCAAAGTCGGCACTGAGCATCTCAATAACCGCATCGCGAAGGTCGTCCAGTCCTTTTTTACCGGCGGCACTAATCGACACGGAACGTGGATGATGCTTTTGCAACACCTGTAAAAACGAGAGATCAGCCACGGTATCAATCTTGTTGAGAACCAATAAAGTCGGCTTGTCGCCGCACCCGAGATCTTTCAGCACCTTGTTGACGGATTCAATCTGCTCCTCAGCATGTGGATTTCCGGCATCGACCACGTGCAATAACAACCGTGCCTGACGTGCTTCTTCCAGTGTGGCCTTGAACGACGCGACCAGGTGATGGGGCAAGTCGCGAATGAAACCGACCGTGTCGGACAACAACACTTTGCCCCAGTCGCGGATGTGCCATTGTCTAGTCCGTGTGTCGAGCGTGCTAAATAGCTTGTTCTCGGCTAACACGCCCGCCCCGGTCAGCGCGTTCATCAGCGTGCTTTTGCCGGCGTTCGTGTAGCCCACCAGGGAAACAGTGTGTTCCTCTCTTCGGCTGGCGACTTCGCGTTCCTTGCGAGCTTGGACTTCGACAAGTTTTTGTTTAAGGTCGCGGATGCGGCCCTCGACCAGTCGGCGGTCGGTTTCTAGCTGCGTTTCACCTGGACCGCGAGCACCGATGCCGCCCGAAATACGCCCTAAGTGGGTCCACATCTGCCGCAGACGAGGAAGAGAATATTCGAGTTGAGCGAGTTCGACTTGAAGCCGGGCCTCGATGCTGCGGGCACGCGATGCAAAAATGTCGAGAATCACTTCGCTACGGTCGATGACTTTGATCTTGGTGGCCGTCTCCAGACCACGCACCTGAGCAGGGGTGAGGTCGTTGTCGAAGATGATCATGTCGGCGTCGGTCGCCTGGACCATCTCTTGCAATTCTTGAAGCTTACCCCGACCAATATAGGTTCCGGGGTTGATGGAGTGGAGTTTCTGCGTCAGTCCACCAACGACTTTCGCCCCGGCGGAATCGGCAAGGCCACGCAATTCCTCCAGCGGGTCGCCGATGAAAGGGCGATCCGGAAGGGCGACGCTAACGAGGATCGCCTTTTCGAGATGGACGCTCAGTTCTTCGCGCAGGGTGTCGAATGCCACGAGTTGGATAATCCTCCCAGGCCATACCCGCCATAAAGGGGACCAAAGTCCACCACTCACTCCTGGTTTATTCTACGCTGCTGCCGGCAAAGGAGGTAGTCGGGTGAAGTTTTCATGAACGAGTTGAGCAAGAGCGTGTCTCGTTTCACCGGATCGCGCCGCCGTTGATCTTCACTGTTTGACCGTGAAAATAACCCGCTCGCGGCGACAGGAGCCATCGCGTTGCCACGGCCACATCTTCCGGCGTTCCCCATCGTTGCTGCGGCGTCTCTCGCTGCACCCGCTCTTGCCAGACGGCCGACGCTGTTTCTCCCCATGCGGTGCGTATCCAACCGGGGGCCAGACAATGCACCCGCACTTCAGGCGATAACGAGAGGGCCAGGCTGCGGCTGAAGCACATCACCGCTCCTTTGGTCGTCGCGAACAGTTCGCCCGAGTCGCCCTCCATCCCGGTCTCGGCCTGATCCCAGCCCATGTTCACGACGACGCCTCGCCCCCGTGCTTTCATGCGTTGGCCCAGATCACGAGACAGCATGAGCGTGGCTAAAACATCGACTCGCAGTAATTCCTCTAATTTGCGCTCAAAGGACCAATGAGCCGCCTCACCCGTCAGGGTGTCCGCGCCGGCGTTATTGATGACAGCATCCAACGCGCCGAACGCTTCCCAGGCGGTTGCCGCCAATCGTTGACAGCCTTCCTGTTCGCGAAGGTCAGCTCGTAGCATCTCGGCACGCCCGCCCCGTCGATGAATTGCCTCGGCCACTTCGTCCCCGTCGCGCCGGCCATGTACCACAATCCAGGCTCCGGCCGAGGCTAACTCCAACGCAATCGCCCGCCCGATGCCGCCCGTCGAGCCGGTTACTAACACGCGCAATCCCGCCAACTCGCGGCCAGGTGACATTCCCAGAGCTGTGACGCCTGTCAAGTCAGCGCGAAGTTGGGCGACGGTCTTGCCTAGCACCGGATGGACGACCCCCGGAGCCATTTCCGCCATTGGTTCGAGGACGAACAACCGTTCGTGCATTCGCGGATGCGGCAAATGCAGCGTCGGCGTCGTGCGCGTCTCGTTGCCCATCATCAGCAGATCCAGATCAATGGTCCGCGGCCCGTGGTAGACCAGTCTTTCCCGACCGAGTTCGTTCTCGATGCGACAAAGAACGGCGAATAGTTCTTCGGGCGTAAGGTCCGTCTCTACTTCGACGACGGCATTTAGATACGCCCCTTGCCCTTGCGGTCCACCGACGGGGGCCGTTTCGTACAACCCGGAGCGCCGAGTGACAGCAACGCCTTCGCGCGCAATGGCGGCGACAGCCAGCATCAGATGACGCGAGCGGTCACCCACATTGCTACCTAGAGCAATGTAGCCGATCATGATTTACTCGCGAGCCAGTGGAGGATGATACCAGCAAAATAGGTACCGCTGACGGAGGAAGGTTGACCCGGTGCGACACCATAGCCGCCGTCCGGATTGCGGCACGAAGCGATAAAAGCCCGGAGGGCGTCCGCACGAGCCGGACGACGACCGAGCATGTGATAGGTACGAACAACGCGGTAGCTCGTTTCCAATTCGGACTTCTCGACGCCGAAACCGCCATCGGCCCGCTGGCCGGCATCCAGCGCTCGAACAATGCGATCAGCGTCTTTCACCTTGCCGCCCAGTCGCAGTAAACAGGCTACTTTTCCGCCCGTTTCGCGAGTCATCGCATTACCTTTGCCAAATGTCCCGTCGTCGTTTTGTTCCTTCGCCAACAGGGCAATCCATTCGGCATTGCGATCGCTACGCCCCGACACCGCTTCCATCCCGGCGGCAGTCATGCGGATTTGCTCGAACGCCTTGGCATGACGAACCATGAAATCAATGGACGCCGGTGCCGTTTTGTCGGTCGGTTGGCCGACTTCCACCAACGCCATCAGAGCGACTGCCGTGACAATCCCATCCGGTTTGCCGCCGGGACTATCGGCGAATCCGCCGGACTCGGCATCACGACACGACAAGAGAAACGCGGCGATCTTCTCTTTGCCCGATACTTCACCTCCGAAATATTTTATGGCTCGCAGGGCGGACGAGGTCGCTCGCAAGGTTGGGCCTTCAGACTTGAGGTCGGCCTTGAAAGCCGCTTTAGGGGTTTGCAGTTTGGCTAGATAGTCCAGCGTTGCTTTTTTCTCGTCCGAGGATTGTGCTGGTAGAACGAGCAGAATCCCTAAAAGGGTGACAATCATTTTTCCCCCGGAGATCTCGACCTCAATCTATTTTTGGGATATAGGCCATCCCGACGGCATCTTACAGGCTATCATGACCAGAAGCGAGACGGGCGAGGAGTTTCCCATGGTGACAACAGCGGTGCGGCGATGGTTATGGGTGGGGTGGGGAACCGCTCTGGCCGTCTGGACTTATATGTTGCTGTCGCCGGAAGTGTCGAAGGAACTCGGCGAGATAGTTCCCACGACGCAGCGATATGTGGCGTCCAAGGGATTGCATGTGGCAGGTTATGCTTTTTTTGCGATCATAGTCCCATATTTGACCGACAGCATACGATTTCGTCGCACACTTTGGTTCAGCCTGGTGGCACACGGCATCTTGACCGAATGCATACAGCCATATGTCGGGCGATCGGGTGAAGTGCGTGACGCGATCCTAGACACCGTGGGCGTGGGGATGGGATTGATGCTGTCGCGATGGCTCACGACCCGCCGGGGTTAATCGCTTCCGGCAAGGGTTGGCTTGATTTAGGTTCCGCTGGAACCGAAGCCAACTCGCCGGCACGAGGTTTACCCCACAGCCAGCCCCACAACGCTAGCCCGCCGACAATGAGAATAATGCTACCGTAAGACTCGATGCCCTTCGGCCGGGGATCATCGCGAAGCAACTCATTCAAGTAACGATGCAGTCCATAACCAATCATTAGCACCGCGACCACCTGACCGGGATTGTGTCGAAGCGGATGATAGGCCAGCAAGACGAGCATGAGGAGAAACATACTGATCACTTCGTACAGCTGCGTCGGGTAGAGCCCCAGCGTCCGAGGAGTGAAACGTACATCGTGCGATAAGCCTGCTTTATCCGTATAGCTCAAATCGAGATAGATTTGACCACGAGGCCAACGGTCGAAGCGAAATTCTCTTTCCAGATCATCAAAGGTAGCGACCTTTTTTCCATTAATTTCAGTTATCAGGTCACCCGCTTTCAATCCGTAGGCAGCTGCAGGTGACGAGGGATCAACCGCTTCAACTACCACGCCACGACCCACTGCAGGGGCATCGGGTAAACAGGTGAACCCAGCCACGGTCTGTGAACCGTTGGCAACGAGAAGCTCGCGCGCCGGAGCGCACAAAGGGAACGCCACTGGCGTAACGCTTACGCATGAGGCACAGGCTACCATCCCGTAACAACAACCGTTGAGGAAACACCCTAGACGGCCCAACACTAACCCCAGAGCTATCGCTGGGGCGATGATGTCCAGAAAGCGAAGCACGTCGAGTTTCTTCCGAGTCGGCGTTTCACGACTGTAGTAGAGAAAATACGCCAGGAAGAAGCCAATCAGCCCACCGAGAACGGAACCATAGAGCACGATACCGCCGTCCCAAATACGTGGGAGTTGTTCGAGGAACTCCCACACGGAAGCGACCGGGGGATCGCGGGAAAGAAGCGACATTGCCCGAGCGCCGATGAGACCGGAAACGACGATCCAAAACGCTAAATCTTGCACGACATCGGGGTTTATCCCTTCCCGTGCTGCCCGTCGGCTGGCCAGAGCGGTACACAGCAAGAAAGCACAGAACAACATCAGCCCGAAGCCGTAGATCGGGATACCGTCCGGCGTCCAGGATGTAGAGATTGGAATACGGTATATCACCTGCCACATGGCGCACTCCTTAGGAGTCAGCATAGGGAAGGAGCGTGAAACGGCACATAGTCCGGCGTGCTGAATGAATTCACTTGCGAAAATACGGATCGTAGCGAATGGGCCGATAGATTCAGATGAGACAACTGCGACGACGCAATGCGACCTCCTCTCCCATTTTACCCAATCGATTCATATTGAATATAATGTCGTAAGATGCAATGATTGTACTAACGAAGGCGATCGGGGTTGCCGATATCGTCTCGCCCGACTATATTCCTTCATTCTGTGCGGTGGCATAAGACGGGCGAGAATCTCGACCATGCGTTTCCACCTGATAGATCGAATCGTGGAGTTGACCCCAGGGAAATCGCTGCGGGCGGTGAAGAATCTTACTCTAGCAGAAGAGTATCTCGCCGACCACTTCCCGACTTTCCCAGTGATGCCTGGCGTCCTGATGCTTCAGACGCTCGTGGAGGCGGGTGCTTGGCTCTTACGACTTAGTGAGCAATATGCTCACAGTGTCATCGTTTTGCGTGATGTCAAGAACATCAAGTACGGCTCATTTATGGAGCCGGGCAAGCAGATGGAAGTTAGCGTTGATCTTGTCGAACGCCAACCATCCTTGGCCGTGTTCAAGGGCTTGGGCGTTGCCGAAGGTTCGACATGCGTTAACGCCCGTATCGTGTTGGCTACGTATAACCTTAGCGATGGTGCACGCGATCAACGAATTATCGACGACCTGAAAGAGCAGTGCCGGCTGCTATGCGATCTTCCCGGTGGTCTGAACGCCCAACGAGGAGGGTATAATCATGCGGCTCAAGGATAAAGTCGCGATTGTAACGGGCGGAAGCCGGGGCATCGGTGCGGGAATCGCTCAGGCGTTTGCTCGGGAAGGGGCCAAAGTGGCCGTAGTCTACAAGGGATCACGAGAGAAGGCCGAAGAGCTAGTCGCGAAGATGGGTGGCGCATCGCGTGCCTACCAATGCGATGTGGTAGACCTGGCGTCTGTCAAAACCTGCGTAGAAGCCATCGAAAAAGACCTCGGCCCGATCGATGTACTAGTCAATAATGCCGGAGTAATTCACGACGACCTGTTCGTGCGGTTGGAGCCGGATCAGTGGAACAAGGTTCTATCAACGAATCTGGGCGGCACGTTCAATTTCTGCCAAGCCATCGCTTATTCGATGATGCGTCGGCGCTCGGGACGGATTATCAACCTGAGCAGTGTTGCCGCTGAACATGTCAACATGGGCCAAACAAACTACGCGGCCAGCAAAGGGGCGATCAACAGCTTCACGCGAGCGTTGGCCGTCGAACTGGCTAGCCGAGGAGTGACGGTGAATGCCATCGCGCCGGGATTCATTGAAACGGACATGAGCGAAGCGGTTCGGAATAAAGCGGGCGATCTAATCAAAAAGATCATCCCCATGAAACGGATCGGCTCTCCCGACGACATCGCTAACACCGCGGTATTCTTGGCCGGTCCGGAAAGTGCTTACATCACCGGTCAGGTCATCACCGTTGATGGTGGCCTGAGTTTGGGAGCGGTGGCTGCCGGTTGACCTATGGTATGCAATGGATGTCGAATGAGTAACTGAGTTTTACCTAAGAGGGTAAGTAACATGCCGACGCAAGAAGAAATCTTCAGCAAAGTCTCGAGCACATTGGTCGAGGCACTGAATGTAGACGAAGAAGACATCAAGCTATCTTCGACGCTACAGGGCGATCTTGGAGCAGAGTCGATTGACTTTTTGGACATTGTGTTCCGCCTGGAACGCGAATTTGGGATCAAAATCCCACGCGGCGAACTTTTCCCGGAGAGCATTTTCCAAGGCGATCCCGAGTTCGTCAGCAACGGCAAAGTCACTGAGAAGGGGCTGAAAGAACTCCGCGAGCGGATGCCGTTCGCCGACCTCAGCAGCTTCGAGAAAGATCCGTCGATGTCCAAACTGAGCGATCTTTTTACGGTCGAGTTGATAACTCGGTACATCCAAGGCAAACTGTCCTGAAATGGCTGCAAGGGGACGTCCGTCCCCTAAACTGTTAGACGGGCGAACGGGGACATCCGTCCCCTCTGAGGCGGAGCAGGGTGTATCCATACCCTGATTAAAAAATGCGTTGGATCTGGATCGACCGATTCATTGAGTTCAACAGCGGCAAGTCTGCCAAAGCGATTAAGTGTCTCAGCATGGCTGAGGATCACTACGCTCGTCATTTTGCCGGCTATCCCGTGATGCCGGCTTGCTTCATCCTTGAAGGACTGGCTCAAACGGGCGGTATATTGGTAGGTGAAGCAAACGCCTTCAAGGAAAAAGTCGTCCTTGCTAAAGTGCCGCGGGCAATCTTCCATCGGGAAATGTTCCCCGGAGAGGTCTTAACCTATGAAACCGAAGTGCTCATCCTTCGGCCGGAAGGGGCATCGGTTTCAGCCAAAGTGACCGTGCAGGGTGAAGTGACCGTCGAAGCTGAGATCTTTTTCGCCCATTTAGACCAAAGCCGATCCAAGGAATTGTTCGGCGAATCAAACTTTGTTTTCACGGGTGAATTTCGCCATCTACTAGAACGTATGACGCGCAAGTCGTGAGGATGCGACGAACTGCAGAGACAACAGATGAACTGCCAAGAACTCCAAGGAATTTGAGAATCCTTGTTCTCTTTCTTTTGTTGATGTCTTGGCGGCTCGTGTGTTGAAAACAATTAAGACGGCGTCCGTATCAGCGCTGCAAGTATTTTGGAGGAATTATGCCCGCATCATCGCGACGAGTTGTCCTCACGGGGTTAAGCACTCTCTCACCGCTTGGGATGGATCCTGATACCCTGTATCGCCGATTGATGGCCGGCGACAGCGGAGTTCGTGCAATCAAGGCATTCGACACTGCCAACATGCCTGCGAAAATCGCAGGCGAAATAGATAACTTTGAGGCCAAAACTTACATCACCGACAAGGGTCATCGCCGCGCCCTGAAAATGATGTCGAGGCCGATCCAACTGGCAGTGAGTGCCGCCCAATGTGTTATGAACAGCGTAGATCGTACCAAGATCGACCCAACTCGTTTGGGTGTTGAGTTCGGTGCAGGATTGATGGCTAGCGAGCTGCCAGAACTAGCGGATGCCGCTATGGCTAGCGCAAACTGTCAGCCGGGGGCGGTCAGTTTGGAATTATGGGGTCAAAAAGGTATCCCCGCTATTCAACCGTTGTGGATGCTCAAATATCTACCGAATTTGCCTGCCGGCCACATCAGCATCATGCACGATGCTCAGGGTCCGAATAACTCCATCACGGAGAGTGATGCGGCCTCACTGATTGCACTTGGTGAAGCATTCCGAATCATTGGCCGCGATGGTGCCGATATGTTCATCACGGGTGGTTGCGAGAGCAAAGTCCACCCAGTAAGCTTAGTGCGTCAATGTTTGTTCGAGCAACTATCTAAGCGTAACGATAACCCGCAGGATGCTTGCCGTCCTTATGATCGTGATCGTGACGGTACCGTTGTCGGCGAAGGAGCGGCGGTCCTATTGATCGAAGAACTCGAACACGCCAAGCGGCGAGGCGCGATACCTTTGGCCGAGATGGTAGGTTTTGGTGCCGCCTTTGAACGCACTCACAGCGGCGAGGGTTTGGCTCGCGCTATCAAAGCCGCTCTCAAGGATGCCGACGCTATCCCGGCCGATATAGATTTCGTCATCGGACACGCGATGGGCCTGACGGCGTACGACGCCTTCGAGGCACGCGGTATCGCAGAAGTATTTGGTCCGCAAGGGGTGCCGGTATACGCAGCCAAAGGAGCACTGGGCAACACCGGAGCCGCTAGCGGGGCGATGGAACTGGCTATCGGCGTGTTGGCATTGCAAAATGGGGCGGTACCTCCATCCCGGAATCATGTCGCGACCGCTGAGGACTGTCCGGTCAATGTCGTGCATAATCAAGCCAAAAAGGTTGCGAAGCCTTACTTCCTCAAACTAGCATACACGCAGTTGGGTCAGTGTGCCGCGGCCGTTATCAAGAAATGGGAGTAAACACCATGCGCCGTCGCGTCGTCATCACGGGTACCGGAGCTATCACGCCTTTGGGTCACGATGTTAAAGATACGGTCGAAGGGCAACTCGCGGGTCGCAGTGGTGTAGGACTGATCCGCCAGTTTAATGCTACGAAATTCCCGACCACGTTCGCGGCCGAAGTGAAAGACTTCGACCTAACGAAATACGTACCGGAACATGGTCCCTGGGATCATGCCGGGCCAAACACTCGATTCGCGTTTGCGGCAGCGCTTCAGGCCCTAGAGCAAGCGGGGCTGAAAGGCGACGGCAAATGTGATCGCACGCGTTTTGGTGTGTATCTCGGCTCTGGGGAAGGCGTACAAGACTTCCACGCCTTGCTGTGGGTGTTGTCGCAAAATTACGATCCATCGACACGAGCCATCAACATCCCCGGATTTACACGCGGTACGCTGGAAATGTTCCACGCCGAGCGCGAAGCGGAGCAAGAGTTGCACACGACGGCAGCACACCTGGCGCGCTACTTTGAGTTAGATGGGCCTAATCTGTCGTGTTTGACCGCTTGTGCCGCATCAAGCCAAGCGATTGGCGAAGCGACGGAGTTAATCCGTCATGGTGACGCGGACATCATGCTGGCGGGCGGTGCACACAGCATGATCCATCCTTTCGGTGTGACAGGTTTCAACTTATTGACGGCGTTATCACAACGTAATGACGCGCCGGAGAAGGCCAGTCGCCCGTTCGACGCAAATCGCGACGGTTTCGTATTGGGCGAAGGCGCGGGTATGCTGATTCTCGAAGAGTTGGAACATGCTCGCCATCGTGGAGCCAATATCCTGGCCGAATTAACCGGCTACGGCACGACTGCTGATGCCTTCCGTGTCACCGACAGCCACGAAGACGGACGTGGAGCTATTGCTTGTATTACCGGCGCGATCAAAGACAGCGGGCTATCGCCGGACCAGATTGACTACATCAACGCCCACGGAACGAGTACCAAGGTGAACGACCGGGCTGAAACGCTGGCGGCCAAGGCAGTTTTCCGCGAGCGAGCCTACAAACTGCCGATCTCTTCTAGTAAAAGTATGTTGGGCCATCTGATCGCGGCGGGCGGTGCGGTAGAGCTGATCACCTGCATCGAGTCGATTCATCGCGGTTGGATTCCGCCGACCATTAACTACGAGACACCCGATCCCGAGTGTGATCTGGATTACGTCCCGAATCAGGCGCGGCAGCATCGTGTAAACCACGCCCTGAGCAATAGTTTTGGATTTGGTGGTCAAAATATTTCATTGATCGTCAGTCGATTTGAGTGAGGTTACTGTGATTCTGTGGTTGCTGGGTATTTCATTATTTTTTCTGCCCTCGCTTATCGTCGGATTGACGTTAACGTGTTTTCATTTCCACGTACTTCATAAGTATGTGCCGATATTGTTTGAGAATTGTCAAACAAAACCGTTATTCGTCATCCCGCGTGGGACTCCTTGGCCCGGTGCTGAGGATGTAACCTTTACTTCCAACGATGGTTCGCCCTTACGCGGTTGCTATGTACGCACGCAAGCGTTAGGGCGTCGCGGTGTCATTCTTTTCGGCCTGGAGTACGGCAGTGACCGGTGGTCATGCCGTACTTACATCGAAGGATTGGTTTTGGCCGGATACGACGTATTCGCATTCGAGCCACGCGGTCAGGGCCAAAGTGCGCCCATTTCCGGCTACGAGCCGTTACAGTGGGTGGCCGAATATGAAGTCGATGACACTCGCGCTGCGATCGCATACCTCAAGGCGAGGCCCGACGCGGATCCGGCTGGTATTGGCTTTTTTGGCATCAGCAAGGGGGCGGGGGCCGGGATGGTGGCATCGGTTGACGACCCGTACGTCCGTTGCTTTGTGACGGACGGCATGTTCGGCTTCGAGACAACTGCTAAGCCTTTCATGCGTAAATGGTTTTCGATCTACAACACGTATTATCCTTTGGAAACCGTTCCCGATTGGTACTTGATCCATGTATGTCGGGCGGCAATCGAGCGGATCGAGCAGGCTCGGAATTGTCGTTTTGTGTCTGTTGAAAAGGCTGTCAGCCAGATTGGTTCACGAGCCTTGTTGATGATACATGGTGAGTCCGACCTGTATATCAAGCCGTCTGCGTCTAAAGCTTTGTACGATAGGGCAACCGGTCCCCGCGAGCTATGGATGGTTCCTGGTGCAAAACACAATCAGGCACTGCATGTCGCCGAGTCGGAGTATCGTCGTCGCGTGCTAGCGTTTTTCGATCGTTATCTGGCCGAATTGCCCGATCAGGCGATAACGGCTGCGGCGGAAAGCTGCCCGACGTCTGCCTCGGACGCCGGTCGCACGGAGGCCGTCACTTCGGGGCTAGCGAGAACGCAATGATCCGCAAAGCGGTGTCGGCTGTCGTTCGGTTTCTTTTGAATCACGTCGTCCTAAAGCTAGTTGCCGGTCCCGTTAGGCGTAATCTCACGCGATTCGAGGCCGCGACACATAATCCTCGTGCGATTCAGGAAGCCTTATTGGCGGATATCTTGCGTCACCAAGCCGATACCGGGTTTGGTCGCGATAATCGGTTCGCATCGATGAGAACGGTCGCTGATTATCGGCGCGTCTTACCTGTGCGTGGTTATGAGGCCATTGAGCCCTATATCGAACGCGTACGGAAAGGCGATACGAAGGCGTTATTGAACGAACATCGGATTCACATGTTTGCGTTAACCAGCGGCACAACCGCCACACGCAAATATATCCCCGTAACAGATCGATATTTAGAAGATTATAAACGGTCCTGGAATATCTGGGGACTCAAGATTTTTCTCGATCATCCCCATCTCAAGTTGCGCCCGATCGTTCAGATGGCCGGTGATGATGACGAGATTCGTACCGAGGCGGGCATTCCGTGTGGAGCGGTCACCGGACTCACCGCAAAAATGCAAAAAAGTATCGTTCGTTTGTTTTATTGCATCCCGGCAGCGTTGGCTCGTGTTCATGATGCTCAGGCCAAATATTATGCGGCCTTGCGTTTGAGTATGCCGCGCGATGTTTCCATGTTGGTAGCGGCAAATCCGAGCACGATGCTCAATCTGGCCCGATCAGGTGACATGCACAAAGAGCGACTTATCCGCGATATTCGCGATGGAACACTCAGCGGGTTTGACTATCCACGCGAATTTATGGAGGCTGCACGTCGTCGATTGAGGAAAGACCCTGTTGCCGCAAAAAGGTTGGAAGAGATAGCAACTCGAACAGGCACACTCTATCCCAAGGATTATTGGACGAACGGTTTCCTACTGGGTAACTGGACGGGTGGCAGTGTTGGGGCCTATCTTCGCCACTATCCGCGCTATTTCGGCGAGAATATTGTCCGCGATGTAGGCTTGATCGCCAGTGAGGGGCGAATGACCATTCCCTTCACTGACCATAGCCCGGCCGGTGTGCTGGACGTAACCACCCATTACTTCGAGTTTATCCCAGAAGCGGAAGGAGATTCGCCCCAACCGACAGTGTTGGGCGCTCACGAACTCCTAGAAGGCGGACGATATTTTATCTTATTGACAACGGCTTATGGATTATATCGTTATCATATTCACGATTTGGTTCGTTGTACTGGATTCCATAATGGTACACCGTTGATCGAATTTTTGAGCAAGGGAGCGAATTTTTCCAATTTGACCGGTGAAAAAATATCGGAATACCAGATAACACAATCCGTCGCGTCCGTGTTACGTGATATCGACGCCACGTTGGGTACTTACAGCGTTGCGCCGGTTTGGCCTGACAACGACTCTGTGACGCCGTGGTATGGTTTGTTCGTGGAACCGGGCGATGAGTCGGTGGCCGAACAACTCGCGCCACGTTTGGATGCCAAATTACGAGCAATGAATATCGAATACGATGCGAAACGCGAAAGTCAACGTTTGGGATCGCTTCGCGTTCATCCGGTGGTAGCGGGCTTCTGGATGCGCTGGGATGCAGAGCGTTTGCGACGCAACGGCGGCACTCTGGAGCAGTACAAGCACCCATGCTTGATTGCCGACCTTGAGTTTGCGCGTAAGGTTCCGGGGCGTTGAAACGCACCGCTCGCCCAACGCTTCCGTCTTGTCGGAGGTCGGCCAAGGCGGTATGTTGTGACATACGGGCTGGTGTGGCGGAATGGCAGACGCAGCGGACTTAAAATCCGCAGAGGCGAAAGTCTCGTGGGGGTTCGAGTCCCCCCACCAGCATTTGAAAAATCGAGATGCGAAGCGATGTTATCCGCTGAGTTATCTTTAGGTTATGTCAACCTCTCCTCTTTCAGTCCCTTGACATGATGGCCGATCCACACGACACTCGAACGCCCAAGGACGCCACGCCGGATCCTTTGCCTTCTTCCGCTTCCCGTCGCCGAGGTCGGCGTTGGCGGGCTTTTCTGATTTGGACTGTGGGACTCTTCGCACTGGCCACAGCGATTTATCTGCTAGCTAGAGAGGTCTCATCTAGCAGTTGGGGTGACAAAGTCAGCGTCGGAGCGATGACCGTTCACTATCCCAGTCATGTCGCTCGAAATTCCGCCGAAGCACTAGCGCGGTTTCTGTACGATAAAGGGATTGGACGGATCAACGATGCCGACGCACGCTTACGTCACGAGAGCGGCATCTGGACGGTCGATCTGTTTATTCCACAACAAGAAAACACGGATACCGATATTTTCTCCGCTTTGCTCGAACGCATGCACCGAGACATTGCTCGTGATGTGCTCCACGGCGAAGCCCTGGTTTTGCGAGCCTGCCACCCCGAGGTCGGAGCCAACTCTATTCAACAACGCGGCGATCCCAAAGCCTGGAAAGAAATCGGCCCCTAATGCCTCGGTGATGGGTCGTTGACACGCCCCGTTCGCCTCGTCTATGATCGCCGGAGCCGGAAGCGTCAGCGACGGCCTCGGTGCCGGGTCGTTGACACGCCCCGTTCGCCGATGACTTTTGTCGTCGAAAAGGGTGAGGGCAACAGATGGAACCCGTCCGCGAACCGCTCGCTGATCTCGGATACGCTCAGGTCGATCTCGATCGCAAAACTCGCTGCGGCTATCCCGAAGTCATCTTCGCACAAGGTAAGACCCCCGAACACGTTGCTGGGGTCGTGCGTCGGCTCATAGAAGCTAACCAAGATTGCCTCGCCACGCGTGTCGATGACGTCCAGGCTGGTTACCTTGCCGATGCCTTTCCGCTCGCTCAACAAGATCGCGTCGCCCGGACATTCTACCTACCCGTAAGTGAACGTCGGCCAGCCGTGGGTAACGTCCTCATTTTCACCGCCGGAACAACCGATATTCCCGTCGCACGGGAAGTGCTCGTCACCGCGCAGGCCATGGGATGCGGCACCGAACTCATCGCCGATGTCGGCGTTGCCGGTTTACATCGACTATTGCGGCACCTGCCGAAAATTCGCGCGGCAGATGTTATCGTCGTCGTAGCCGGGATGGATGGGGCGTTGCCTAGCGTCGTTGGCGGATTGGCTGACGTTCCGGTTATTGCCGTTCCGACCAGTGTGGGATACGGTGCGTCGTTCGGCGGAGTGGCTGCCTTGCTGACCATGCTAAACGCCTGCTCGGCAGGCGTAGTAACGGTGAACATCGATGCGGGATTCAAAGCTGGCTACACCGCTGCCCTTATCGTGCGACAGCGCTACGGTGCCGGGTCGTTGACACGGCCATAAATCGAGTCGTTGACACACGCCGCTCGTCTTAAATCGGGGCGTTGACACGCCCGGCTCGCCCTGGCTCTGATCCGACAAGGGAAGTTATGACTCTTTCCATCACTCTTGGCCGACTCACGCTCGCGAACCCCGTCCTCGTCGCGTCTGGTACGTTTGGCTATGCTCGTGAGATGGCCGGGATCGTCGATTTTTCCCGACTTGGTGGCATCGTTCCCAAGACGGTCACTCGCCATCCGCGTGCTGGTAATCCGCCGCCACGCACGGTGGAAACCGCTTCGGGAATGCTCAATGCCATTGGTCTCGATAACGACGGCATCGAACATCTCATCGCTCATCATTTGCCTTATCTTCGCACGCTCGGCACCGCGATAGTCGTCAACATCGCCGGTAAGACCGAGGACGAGTTCCCCGAAATGGCTGCGATGCTGGCCGACCAGCCGGGCATCTCGGCTGTCGAGCTGAATTTGTCCTGTCCGAACGTATCCGGCGGGACCGATTTCGCTACGAGTCCCGACGTGACCGGGCGGATCGTTCGGCGTGTTCGCGACGTGTGTCCCCATCCGCTACTTGCCAAACTGACCCCCCATGTGACCGACATCGTCCCTATCGCTCGCGCCGCCGCCGAGTCCGGGGCCGATGCCGTGTGTCTGATCAATACGGTTGTAGGCATGGCCGTCGATTGGAAACGGCGACGCCCCATACTCGGTAACCGTACCGGCGGACTGAGCGGCCCCGCGATCAAGCCGTTGGCGTTGCGACTGGTTTGGCACGTCGCGCGTCAGGTTCGGATACCGATTGTCGGTATCGGCGGTATTCAGTCGATTGACGACGCCATGGAATTTCTGGTCGCCGGAGCGTCTGCGGTACAGGTAGGGACAGCGAATTTTTACGACCCGACGGCGTCCATACGGATAGTGGATGCTCTACCAGATGCCTTGGCCGAACTCAGGGCAAATAGTCCGAGCGAGGTA
>RGDT01000065.1 GCA_009918525.1 Planctomycetia bacterium | reverse complement strand
CCTCCTCCCCGTACTCACCACCATTGACTTTTCTCCCGATGGCTCTCTACTCGCCGTCAACGGCTATCACGAAATTCTATTGCACAAGGCTGATGGATCGGCTCTGGTCGCGCGGCTGGTCGGGCTGTCCGAACGCATTCAATCGCTAGCGTTCTCCCCGGATGGCAAGAAACTTGCCGCCGTCGGTGGGTCGCCTGCCCGTTTCGGCGAAGTGCAAGTTTGGGACGTGTCCAAGAAAAAACTCGATTTTTCCGTCTCGGTGTCTTACGACACTCTTTACGGGGTCAGTTGGTCTCCTGATGGTACCAAGATCGCCTTCGGTTGTGGAGACAATACTCTCCGCGCTATCGACGCTACAACCGGCAAACAAATTCTCTTTCAGGGGGCACATAGCGACTGGGTTCTCGACACCGTCTTTACTCAGGACAGTTTGCACGTTGTCAGCACTTCACGCGACATGAGCATGAAACTCACCGTCGTCGAAACTCAACGCTTTGTCGATAACATCACCTCCATCACCCCAGGTCGGCTCAAGGGCGGACTTCAAACCGTTGACCTACGACCCGGTCAGCCCCTTGCTAAAGTTACCGGCGTCGATGGTGCCCTCAAGGTCTACGACGAAGTCATTGTTGGCGGTTCCGACGGTGCGCCGCGTCTCTACAAGGTCCATCGCGTCAAGCAACGCTCTATCGGCGATGACGACAACAAAGTCCGCGACTTCGCGGTCATGCCCGGACGTGTCAACGCCATCCGCTTCAATAAGACTGGCTCGGCGTTTGCCGCTGGTAGTAGTCTCGATGGCAAGGGCGAACTTCGCATCTACAACACTGCCGATGGCAAAGTCTTGGCAAAGCTCGAAAACACCGGCGCAATCTATGCCGTCTCTTTCCGCCCAGACGGCAAGGAAGTCGCGGTCGCCGGGGCCGACGGCACCATACGCCTTGTCGATGCTGCCAGCGGCAAAGTGACAAAAGAGTTCCCCTCCGTCACAATGACGAAGTAGGTCTGGCACTGCCGGGGCGTCCGGCTTTCCTCGCTCCGCTGAGTCGCGTTTGACCACTCCAACGCAGTTCAGCGGGGCAGGATTTCATGAACCCAAACAACTCGCAGCGGTGGTTTCCTCCCTATACCGTTTCCTGCATTGCCTTGGCCACCACATTCAATCGCGACGGCCAGTCGAACTCCACGAGCCGTGACCGGCCCTTTTCGCCCATCTGTTTTTCATTCGGTAAGCATGTCAAGGTCTTCGCCAAGGCGCGAAGATCACCACAGCGAACCACCAAACCATCGACCTTGTCGCGCACGATCCACGGTGGGCCACCTGCCTCATATACCACCACCGGCACGCCGTTCGCCCACGCCTCCAGAATCACCAGACCGAAACTATCACTGCGACTGGGTAAGGCGAATCCATCCAGCGCCGCGAAGAAATCTCGCTTCCCTTTCCTATCCAACGGTCCCAACATCCGCACGCGGCCCAACGGGCTAAACGACCGCTGCCATACCTCGAACCCCGGCATCCGCGGACCAGCAAGCAATAACTCGAATTTCGCACCCTCTGCCCAAGCGATATTCGCCGCTTCAAGTAGGTCGATTGTCCCTTTCTCCCGGCTGTGATTGGCCAGATGACCTATAACCGGCAACGAGGAGCCGTAGACGCCACGGTCACCACCGGTGCAATCGCTCGTGTCAACGCCTAACCCCTGGAGGTTGAGACGATCGCTCGCGATGCCGCGATCCGCGAGACAATGGCGTTCGCCTTCGGTCTGGACGAAAATACGGTCGGCCTGTCGCGCGAGTTCGAGGAGGGCAGGCGTCGTATATGCGCGACGTATGGCGTCGGTAGAATCGTGAGGATCACCGGTATGGACGAATGGAGTGAGGAAGAACGGAACGCCCAACCGGCGGGCCAATCTTCCGGCGCACGCCAGTGGGAACGAGTACGGAAAGGCTGCGGCATGGACGAGGTCGAACCGCTCGGACACATTCCACAGCGCCGGCACTACCGGACTGAACGGTGCCGTCAAGGCTTGCCACCACGCTACCGGAACCAACGAAAACGCCTTGAGTACATAGCGATGACCAACCGGAAGATGCCAGATCGGCAAGCGCCGGACCTCGACGCCGTTGCGATTTTCGATGCCGGGGGCGAACTGCTGGGCGGAACGGTCCCAAAACGCCGACAGTTCGTCAGCGGTTGTCGTAAAAACGGTGACACGATGGCCAGCCGCGACCAAAAATTCGCTCAGCCGGGCGAAATAAGCTTCCGAACCGCCTAAGGCCGGCGGGTAGCGGTGGACGAAGTGCGCGACGTTCACTTGCGCGGCGGCGCGTTCTTGACGTGCCGATCCAACCAGGCGATCATCTCAGCGACAGCGTGTTCGATGGACTCGCGAGCCGCGTAACCGTGCGATTCGTGGGGTAGAAGCACGAACCGCGCCTTGCCTCCGTTGCCCTTGATGGCCTGGTAGAGCCGTTCGCTCTGAATGGGGAAAGTGCCGGAGTTGTTGTCATCCGCACCATGCAGGAGCAAGATAGGCTCGTTGATTTTCTTTGCGTGCATGAACGGGGACATCTTGAGGTAGACCTCGGGAGCTTGCCAGAGGGTTCGGCGTTCGTTTTGAAAGCCGAAGGGCGTCAGGGTGCGGTTATAGGCTCCGCTACGAGCGATACCGGCGCGGAAGATGTCGCTGTGTGCCAACAAGTTAGCAGTCATGAACGCGCCGTAGCTGTGCCCGCCGACGGCAACGCGATCGCGATCGGTCACGCCTAGTTCGACCGCCTTTTCCACGGTCGCTTGTGCGTTCATCACGATCTGCTCAACGAACGTATCGTTCGCCTTCTCTGCACTACCGACAACCGGCATCGACGACTCAATCACCGCGTAACCAGCCAGGAGTGGGAACAAATGCGACGCCCCGCTAATCGACGTGTACCGCAATCCCAACCCAACCGCTTGCCCAGCCAGTCCAGCATCGGTGAACTCGCGCGGATATGCCCACACAAATGTCGGTAGCCGCGTCCCTTCTTTGTAGCCGGGCGGCAAGTACAGGGTGAACGACAGAATAACACCGTCCTCGCGTTTGTAGACCACCAGCCGCCGTTGAATTTGCCGCAATTCAGGGGCTTGATCTTCATAGTTAGTCAATGCTTGGTTGCCGTCTTTGTGATGGAGTCGATAATTAGGCGGCGAAGTGGGCGTCTCATGGCGGGTGAGGAACTTCGTGGCCGCATCATCGAGTACATCGACCACCGCCTCATAGCCAGCCGCGTCACTTCGGAAAAGTCGCGTTGTCTTCTGGGTTGTAAGGTCGAAACGGTCGAGGAACGGCCGAACGCTGTCCTTGGAAGCCCCTTCGCCCCGAAGGAATAAGTCGTTGCCGTCTTGTCGAATGACGACGTGCCCGCTCGGCAACGTGCGCGTCATCGGCGTACCAGGGTCGTTGATGCGATCCTGAACGGCCAAATCCCAGAGCAGTTGCGGCTTGGCATTGGGCACAGGATCGAGCCGATACACCCGACGACGGCGTTTTTCACGATCGTATTGTGTGACCAGAGCGATCCCCTTCTCGGTCCATTGCACCCCCATGAAGCGGTTAGCCGTCTTCAGTAGTTCGACAGGCTCGGCCTGAAATGGAGCTGATTGGGTCTTGATCGCGTCACGGAAACCCGTCTTACGAGCCGGATCCCCACCGTCGAGGGCCTCGGCCCAGACCAACGTCGCGGGTACATCGGGACGCCAGACCACCGACCGCGGCTTGGTTCGTACTCCGTCGATGGGCACTTTGTCGGCCAGCGGCACATCGGCAATAGTGGTGACCGTCTTGCCGGTCGCCTCCCAAACTTGAATGCGTCGGGGGAATGACGCCACTGGTTGGGAATAGCTGTACGGTCGCTGAATCGTGGAAACGAGGACATATTTACCATCGGGCGACGGGGACACAGTCGAGAACAGAGCCGGGCTACCCACCCTCGTGACGGAAAGCGTTTGTGCGTCGATTCGATGTAGTTGTGCCATCGCATGATGATCGAAGAGAGCCTCGTCTTGCTTGTTCTGGAGCAGGTCTTGATAGGTTCGGGCCGGGGCCGCTTTGCCTTTGGATTCCTGCACGGATGGTCCCAAGGTAGGAGGAATGAATGCGGGCCGATCGCCGGATCGCACAGCAGTGACGAGCAACGTCTTGCTATCCGGCATCCAATGGATTGGATTGCCCAGAACGGCATTGAGACGGACCCGCTCGACAGGAACGACTTTTCCGGTAGCGGTGGACCCGATAAAAAGGACCAGCCCCTCATCGGGTGTATTAGCGTGCTGAGTGAACGCGAAACGTGAGCCGTCCGGGGAGAACATCGGAAGAGAGCCTCCGACACGTGTCGAAGGGTTTGTTCCACCGACAAGAATTTCTCGGCCGCTACCGTCGAGCGTTATCAAACGATAGCCAATGTAGCTTGTGGAAGTTCGCGGAGTATGCGAAACAGGATCGAAACGCAGCCCAGCTAAACGAAGATAGGGACGAGCCAACTCCGTGATAGGGGGATATGCTTTCCATTGGGCTAACAATAGGGTCTTACCGTCGGGACTGACGACCGCCGCCGGTGTGGTAGGAAGATCGAGCACCTTACGCACAGCGGGCGGAGCGGGTACATAACCATCCTGAGCGGGGCTTTCTACCACAAAAACGACAAACAACAACAGAGGCGCGATCCGCCGCATAGTCCCGAGCATTGTTTTTCCTTTTCAGTATCCGTCCGGGTTTAGGGATTACTTCGCAGGCTATTCTTCGCGGAGAGCGTAGAACGCCGATTCACGTTCGGCCATCCGCGAGGTACCGGCCAGGGCTTTGCCACCTCCGGTGAACAACATGCCTCGGAAGAGTTGTTCGGTTCGCGGAAAACGTACGGCAAACTCGATGAGGTGCGGCTTCGGTCCGATCCGGCCATTTACTTCGTATTTGGCCCCATCACGGTCGCTGTAGTAGGCACCGCTCACCTTGCCGTCATCATCGGCGATCAACACCAACCTCCCCGAGCGACGACCGTCATCAAAAAGTTTGAAGGAGCCGCTGAAATGACGTGGTTCGACCTTATCACCCATCGCGAACTTATCACCGCGTTTGGGTTCGATTGTTTTGTCATGTTCGACTACAACATATAGCTTTGCCTTGCCCAACGGCTCGGCATATACCTTATCGCCTTCTACGACGAAACGCAAATCGCCCCCCACGGCTTCGGGTACCACTTGGCCCATATCGAGGCCGAGTCGAAAATCGTGGAACAGAGCGAGATTTTTGCCATCGGCGATGATCTGGCGTTCTTCGCCTTCCTTGTAGGTGACAAAGCGTTCGATGAGCAGAATCGGGATGGCTTTGCCGTCGGCAAGTTTTTGTTTCCCGGCAGTGACGAGTAGCTTGGCGAACCGGTCGCCATTGGTCTTGAGGATGAGCATGGCCGCACCAGCGCGAGGGATAGCGCGGTCGTGTTCGAGGACCAGATTGGGGGTGAGCTGTTTGATTTCCTTGACCAATTTACCCGATTCGATCAAGCGGTCGAGGTCTTTGTTGAGGTAGAGGTCAAACGCATCGGCACGGACCATCCCAGCGGCCAGGAACAACACCATCAACGGACGCATGGGACACCTCATATTAAGTTGAGAAACCATGAACGGGCGACTTGGCAAGCAGGCAGGAAATATGGGCAACCACCAGGAAAAGAACCAATTCACGTCTCTATTCTTTGGTTTTTTTGGCGGTTGCCCATTTGCATTATTTGTATCACAAGATGCTGACGTTCCCCAAATCGTCTCGGCTTATTTCTTGTTGGTGTAACTCAACGCCAACAGTCCGAACGCGGTCGCTAATGAAGGGTCCGCTTCGCCGAATGTCTTGTCCCCGACATTACGGAAACCGCCGTCTTTGGCTTGACGCTTTTTCAAAGCCTCGTAAAGATCCTTTCGCCAGTCATGTTTTTTGACTTTGGCATCAGCAAATTCATCATCACCGAATGCCTCCATCGCCTTGGCGAAGGTGTGATAATAGTAGTACAAACCAGCGTTCTTCATGCCAGGGTTTTCGTCGAGCGTGTAGTTCAAACGAATCCAGGTCACCGCTCCCTGTACCCGCGGATCGGTCTTGCTTACTCCGGCATAAAGGAAACTCTTCAGTCCGCCGTAGGTCATGGCTCCCACTGAACGTAAACCTCCGTCGCCGACCGCGTGGCCTTCGTCGTCGGTGTCGAGCTTATACACAAAGCCGCCTTTGTCTTCTTCCTTGGCCTTGGCCGCGAACGGTAGATCGTTGCCTTTTTCCTTATCCGCTAGGTTTTGGCATCGCGAGATGAACTTCAACGCCCTCTGTACCGCTGGGTCGTCTTTCGGCACACCTGCGGCCAAGAGCGATTCGAGGAAGAATTGGGTATTGCTCATGTCCGGTTTGCCTTTGCCGTCATAGCTCGCGCCGCCGACTTGGATACTCTTGTTGGCGGGATCGTCGGTTTGCAGTTTCTTCAAAAAGTCGGCCGCATTCTTTAGAATGGTGTCGTACTTTTTGTCCTGATTCACTTCCTTAAGGGCCATGATCGCGACACTGGTAGTGTAGTTGGCTAGCCCTTTGCCGTAGATGCCTCCGTCTTTTTTGACCAGCGTTTCGAGATACTTGAGTGCTTTGGTGAGTGCCGGGTCGTCACGATCAACGCCATGCCGAACCATCGCCGCTACCACTAACGCCGTGACTCCGGGCGCCATGCGCGGATCGCTAAACGAGCCATCGTCTTTCTGCTGTTTCTTGAGATAGTCAACGGCTAGGGTGGCCATCGCTTTGGCGTCTTTCGGATCAGGCCCGATAGCCTGGACGGAGGTCACGGCTAGACCGAGTAAAGCGGTACTCAACAGGATTCGCATGGAGGCAACTCCCAAGTCACTTGTTCTAATCGTTTCAAGCCGCTCCCGGTCAAATGATCAGGAGAAAGCCACAAGGAGCGAGGTTCTCACACATTTAATGTTAGGCGACAATCTGTTCATTTATCTAGACTGCAAGCCTCGTTGCGGCCAGACTATTGCAAGTTGAATAGTAAGAATTCGGTCCTAATTCGATATGAAAACATTCAAGCCCGCCTTCGCGAAAAACCATTCAAACCGTTCCGCATCATCGCTCGTTAAGGACGGTGGTACGAAATTAATCACCCTGTTCTGGTGTTTGTCAATCGGAATGACATGATGATCGGCTTTGCAGCCTCAGAGGCATCCAGCGTCTATAGTTGGATCACACTCGTAGCGTTCGACCCCGTCTTGGCACTTGAAGAACTATCCGGTGCTCCCGTTGAAACTAATTTAGTCCCCTAATCCGCTTGCGCCGCTTGTCCAGCGTTTTTGGCGTGCGTAGCATTCGGTCAGAGGACTCGTCAATGAGCGAACTAACCGGACTTCTGGAAGACATTCGTCATCATCTCGACGACGATACACCTCGATTGATCTGCGCTGACTGGTTCGACGACAACGGCCAGCCCGAGCGAGCCACGTTCATTCGGTTACAATGCGAACTGGAGCGGATTCGCCCTTACTTGCGCGATCCGGGTCAGGAGCGCACTGTCGAACAACTATTGCAGCGTAACGCCGGCGAATGGGCGGGGCCGCTTCACGGACTAGGTAAAGTAATCTGGCGGCGAGGGTTTCCTGACACCCTCATTTGCCGCGCTTCGACATTTCTGTCTAACAGCAAGACGATCACGGCTGGAGTGGTACGAGGCATCCAATTGGAAAGCCATCGCCGTCGTCTCAGCGAACTGGCTGATTGTCCCCATCTTCGCGATTGCCGAGCGTTGGCTCTCCACGGGTCGGAAGTGACCAAGTCCGCTCTGCGGGCGTTGGCTCAATCTCCCAACGCGGTTAATCTGCGCGAGCTGAGCTTGCGCGACTGTCGGATAGGTAGCAAGCATCTGGAAACGCCGGCCCTGTCGCCGCTTTTGTCAAAACTGCACACGCTTGATCTCACCGATAATCACCTCAACTGCGATGCGCTGCCCCATCTTTCACGACTAGAAGCGGCTCATATTCGTGTGCTGAAATTGCGGAATAACTACCTGGGTGCTCAGGGAGCCGCGGCCTTGGTCGAGATGTCGAATCTGTCGAACCTACGCGAACTCGATTTAGCCTACTGTGCTCTCAACGATGAGGCTGGTATCGCGCTGGCTCAGTCAACCAATTTAAGGCGAATAGAAACACTCGATCTCCACTTCAACACGCTGCACCAGGGCGGGGCCGAGGCATTGGCTGCTTCACCGATATTGGCCAACGTTCGCGAACTGGAAATTGGGTTCAACGAGATCACCAACCAAGGTGTACAAGCAATACTTCATTCGCCCTATCTAACCAATCTCGTGAAACTCAATATAAGTCACAGTGAAGGAACACCCCTGCTGGGCAACATCTTGGTCCGTTCCCCCGTGTTGCCCCATCTGCGTTGGTTGGCGATGCACTACAACCAACTGAGCGACTCGGGGCTGACGGCACTCGTCAGCAGTCCTGCAATAGCTGAGCTGGTCCATCTCGATCTACGAAGCTGTGAACTCAGTTCCACGGGAATCATTGCTCTGGCTCGCTCATCCCATATTGCCGGATTGCGGTCGTTGTTGCTCGGTGGAAATCGTATCCAGAATCGTGGAGCCAATGCTCTGGCCCATTCGCCTTGGCTTGAAAACCTGTGGCGTATCTCGTGCGATGTCTACGATTCTACTTCGCGGGGGATCGCCCAATTGTCCAAACGCTTCGGCAACGTCCTGGTGACATCGTGAATGCAAACTGCTGGGACGTGGTCGTTGTTGGAGCGGGAGCTGCTGGCCTGATGGCTGCTGCCCGTGCCGCCGAACTCGGTGTACAGACCTTATTGCTCGAAAAAACGAAACGCCCTGGCACAAAGATTCTCATGTCCGGCGGCACACGCTGCAATATCACCCACGATACCGATAATCGGGGTATCGTTGAAGCGTATGGCCCTCCCGGACGCTTTCTCCACTCGGCACTCGCGGCTCTCGGCGTTCGCGAAACCATCGACTTGTTCGAGGCCGAAGGCGTCTTGACCAAAGTGGAAGACACGGGCAAGGTATTTCCCGTTAGCAATCGAGCTGCGGACGTGCTTGATGCCCTACTGCGTCGATTGAGCCGCTCGGGGGCAACCAGCATATACGAAGAAGCGCTTATCGACCTTGTCGCCCATCCTGACGGTTTCCGCTTGATCACCAATCGTGGTGAACGACTCGCGCGACGGGTCATCTTAACCGTGGGCGGACAATCGTACCCTGGTAGCGGTACGACAGGCGATGGGTACGCCATCACAGCACGTCTCGGCCATAGCATCGTGCCGCCACGTCCTGCATTGGTACCGTTGACAGTGGATGCACCTTGGGTCCCCGAGCTGCGCGGATTGACGTTGCCAGATGTGACACTAACGATCAGTGAAGAAAAGAAGAAGTTGATCACGCGGAGAGGGTCGCTTTTATTTGCGCATTTCGGATTGTCCGGGCCGGTGGCATTGGATGTGAGCCGTGTTGTGAGTGGACATACATCGCCGAGGCGTTTGATACTTGAGATTGACCTGTTACCGGATACCGCTGAGAGTGTGTTTGAAGAATCCTTGCGTGTGGAGTCGGCAGGGGCGGGCAAGAAGCAATTAGCGGTCGTGTTATCGACATGGCTGCCTCGTCGATTGTGCGATGACGTACTGAGCATGGCCGGGTTGGCGGTGGACCGGCGCGGGGCGGGGCTATCGCGAACAGAGCGGGCGGCGTTGGTTTCAGCGGTCAAGCGGTTACGTCTGGGACTGACAGGTACCCTCGGGTTCGGACGCGCGGAAGTGACCGCCGGGGGGATATCATTAGCCGAAGTAGATTCACGTGACATGCAAAGCCGAAAGATACCCGGTTTGTACATTGCGGGAGAATTACTCGATCTGGATGGCCCCATCGGGGGTTATAACTTTCAGGCAGCGTGGAGTACGGGCTGGTTGGCCGGAAGCAAGGCCGCTGCCCGTGCGTGATGAAGGGGAAAAGGAGCTTCTCTCTTCCCTCTGTCTACCCAGAATTACAGAAGGAACTTTTTCTCCCCATAGGTAATCTAATGTCTTATCCAGGGGAAATTCAGGAGAACGGCTTATGAGGTTGTATCAGCGTCTCTTCGGAACGGCCTTTTTAATGGCGGCGTTCTTCGCCCTGCCATTTATGGAAGCCTTAGGGCAGAATGCCAAGAAGAAGGACCCGGCTCCCGTGGCGGGCACACCAACGGATTCGGGTAAGCTCGCACCTGGAGCTTTTGAAGGAATACTAAAATCAACGCCTGGAAGTGATCGGACATTCACAGTTGATGTCGAGATTGTGAAAATGGTTCCGGCGGGGGCCAAAGGTGGGGCTGTTAAGGGTAATGGTGGAAAGGGTGGGAATAACAACGGCCCCCAAAAAATATTACAAATGCAAAATTAACTACAACAAGCCGAAGCACAGGCACTTCGAGCCACGTCCCCACAACAACGCCAACAAGCTATGGGGAAAATTCGCCAACTGACCAATCAGATCCAACAAGCAGCGTTGCAAAGTCAACGAAGTGGTAATGGTGCGCCTCCTGGGTTCCGCTACGAAAAATCGAAGGTCGCGGTTGAGTTCCAAGGAAGTGATAAGGTCAAGGTGCGGACAATCGTCTTACCCGAGACTTTCGACGACAAAGGAAATTTGAAAAAATACAGTACCAAGGAACTTGAAGATCTTCGAGGAAAAGATAAATCCGCGCCTGGTTACGAAAGCGCTCTCGAAAAACTGGAAGTCGGTCAACGGGTGAGGATTATTACGGCGGCCGTTGCTCCTACAAAGGGAGTGAAAACCAAGGACAAGGATGCTGATGATGAGCTATCAGCAGAAAAATCAAGACAGGCTACGCTAATTCTTGTGACTGCACCCGCTGATCCATCTGTTGCCAAAGGCGCCGCTCCGCCGAAAAAGAAGAAATAATCGATCGAAGCAAAACGTAAAAGCTCCGAGGGAAAACCCTTCGGAGCTTTTTCGTTTTCATAAAAAACAGTTAATTGGCAGAGATGACCTCTCCACCGGCCCGGGTAGATAGGCCCCACAAGACGGTTAGCGTCGTGGAATTGCTCAAGAATCGCACGCTGCCGTCAGACATAGCCACATTCGCACCACCTGTGTGAGCACTACTCATGCTCGACAGTTTCATACGTATCCAGTTATTATTTGAGGTGTTGGTAGGACTACCGATGGCCGACTGCGGGACCATCCAGTTGATCGGTTGACAAGCCCCGACGAGGAAGTCACCGATGGCATTTTCCTGATTGACCCAGCCCCAACCGCTCCAGCCGAGGATGGGGAAAGTGGTGTAAATTTGATCAAAAATTGGATCTTTGTGCTGTCGCTCGCCGAACATCATAGTATTGCTTGTCCCGTCGGTGATGTCAGCAATGCGAACGCGACTGTTGGTGTAAAAAATGCCGTCAAGGGTCGCGTGGATCGTGGTGTTGCCAGAAACGTCCAGCGGAGCTGGTGCAGGCGGCTGAGGAAATGTTCCGCTGGTGTTCGGTACCTGGGGTAAACCCGTCGTCCGAGCAGAGAAGGAGATACGTCCTCCCACACCGCCGTAACTGTTCAAACCATAGGTGCTACCGCTGACAACCGCGGTCGGCGTGGAACCAACGACACTACTTGGACAAAGGAATATCTTGATGACTTGGCCGGCAGGACCGTTGGGGTTAGTCGAGTTCATCAAGTTCAAGTTGTTATTGGTAAAGTTCCAGATTTTCACAAGGTTTTCTTGCTCGATGAAGGGGAGCAATTCGACCATCACGTTCGTACACCGAGGCGTTTGGGTACTCGCTGATCCCATCACAATGCCCGTGGTCGGGAGAGTGTAAACCGGATTCGGGGCAATCCAGCCCGGTGGAAAACACTGATTCGTTCCTTCGTAGTTCATGGCTGACAGGCCGAGTTGCTTCAAGTTGTTGGTGCATTGCATTCGGGCTGCAGCCTCGCGGACTTTCTGTACCGCTGGCAATAGCAGACCGATGAGAACGGCGATGATCGCGATCACCACTAACAACTCAATTAAAGTAAAACCTTTGCGCCTCATGTAGATCCTCAAAATAATTACACGGAAAATGACACCAGATATTATTATGCGACATGACGTCGTCTATTCGGTGAAAAAAACGTGAAGATTTTCGCTGTCCCGACCTCGGCTTCCGACTTTCCTACAATTACCCTTCGAGAACGGCCGGTGCCGTCCCGATACCGAAAGAGGAAACGTGAATGGAACGTACCCTGATCCTGCTCAAACCCGATGCCGTACAACGCCGATTAGCCGGTGACTTGATCGCGAAATTCGAACGCAAAGGGTTGAGGCTCGCTGGTTTGAAACTGATTCACGCCAGCAAGTCTCTCGCTGAAAAACATTACGAGGTTCACAAGGAACGGCCTTTCTACGGCTCGCTGATTTCGTTTTTGACTTCTGGTCCTACCGTGGCAATGGTGCTGGAAGGGCGTGAGGCCGTCACCGTAGCCCGCAACCTGATCGGCGCGACGGACGGTGTCAAGGCGGCCCCAGGCACGATACGTGGCGACTATGCTATTAGTGTGCAGAATAACCTAGTACATGGAAGCGATTCGGCGGAAAATGCAGCCAAGGAAATCGCATTGTGGTTTCAGGAAGCTGAGTTGGTGACCTTCACACCCATCGATACCCCTTGGGTAGCCGGGGGTTGATACCTCCAGAGGCGCGGGACGCTCCCCGCGCCCATTCTAGAACGAAAGGTAGGTTATTGATCGTGATAAGTGCTCTCCTCTTCGTGTTGCTTGTCCCAGCAGGGGCTAAGGAATCACTCAAACCGTTGCACGACCTCGTCGGCGAATGGAAAGCCACCGGTGTCCCTCAAATCGGCACACGCGAAGATCGAGAAAATAACACATGGGTTGAAATGGTCGTCTGGCAATGGCAATTCAAAGGGACCGACGCCTGGTTACGTGCTGACATTCCGAAAGGGAAATACTTCACTCGTCTGGAAATCCGTCCGGGTGCGAAAGCAGATGAATACGAACTGCGAGCCTGGACACCTGACGCGGGCGAGCAACGCTTCTCGGGCAAACTCGATGGTCGCCGCTTGTTATTCGACCGCGACCACGAGGGACTGACTCATCGCTTCACCTTTTCGCTGTTGCACGGCAACCGTTATCTGTGCCGGTACGAGACACGAAAAATCGGAACGGTAACATTCGCGACTCGCTATCAGATTGGAGCAACGAAACAGGGCGTTCCCTTCGCGATCGTCGATAAAGGACCGGAGTGTATTGTCAGCGGTGGACTAGGCACATCGCGAGTGACGTACAAGGGCAAATCGTATTATGTCTGTTGCTCTGGCTGTCGTGATGCGTTCAACGAGAACCCGGAAAAGTACATAAAAGAGTTCGAGGCGACACAAAAGGGCAAATGATTGCGGATGTATGGGTTATGGCCCAAATTACTCCCGATACACGGCTTTCGCGACCTTTTCCATGACGGTGCGTGATAGCCTGGAGACGATGCGGAGCTTCTTCAAAATCAGATGCACGGTAAATCGTTCGCGACACTACTTTCGTAGAGGTTCGAGGCCCATTGTTGCTTCATCGTGAAAAAACAACCATTGGACCCATAGCGTCACCTCATGATGGATCTTAGAAACCGACGACCGCGCCGGTGTCGGTTCGTTTTCTCATTTTCTTGACATTTGGTTACTAGCGAGTGAAGATGCAGCAAGGTGAATAGTTGATCAATCCTTCCAGCAATCGGCTTGTAAGGAATCAATTGTATGCGACGGAGTTTTCGTTCGGCTTTTACGCTCATTGAACTACTGGTTGTCATCGCGATTATTGCCATTCTCGTCGGTCTGCTGTTACCCGCTGTACAGAAAGTTCGAGATGCTGCTTCGCGGATGCAATGCTCCAACAATCTTAAACAACTGGGACTAGCATTGCATGGATTCCACGATGTGTATGGTGCTTTCCCTCCATCGGGCTACACTCGCATCGGTCCCGGCAATCCGGCTGGAAAATACGTTGGATGGAGGCCACTGACTTTACCATTCATCGAACAGACAAATCTCAATCGATTATATGACTTCAATCTGAACTGGTGGGAAGGAAACAACTTGACACAGGCCGCTTCAACACCCGTCAAAACCTTCCAATGTCCTAGCGCGCCTTTGCGATCAGTTTCTTCAGCGGTTGCCAAGAGTCCCCGTCCCGCTCTCGGTGGATTGGCTTTTACTCTCGCAACGACCGACTATGAGGCTATTATGGGGGTACAACCAACCTCGGCAGCCATCGCAGCTATTGGGCCTAACCTGTACAACAGCTTCAATCGGTTCGCCGTTCTCCATCGAGACTCATCGACGCGATTCGTTGACATTACTGATGGAACATCGACGACTTTAGCCGTCCTTGAAGCCGGCGGTCGGCCAGTTGTTTACCGTAATCGCACTGCGTTTACATTGTTGGCAAATGACCAAGGTATTTGTTGGACTGATAGCGAGGGGCCGTTTAGTTTGGACGGTTCCAGTAGCGATGGCTCGTTAGAGGGGGCCGATCCGACCATTTGTACGTTTGCGATAAATCGTCGCAACGATAATGAGCCTTATAGTTTCCATACGGGCGGTTGCAATGTGTTATTTGCAGATGGGCACGTCCAATTCATCGCCGATGGTGTCGCCCTCCAGACTTTCGCCGCATTGTGTACACGATCTGGAGGGGAAATAATCGGCGGGGGATACTGATCGGCGCCTGGCGACCGAAATAAAAAAACCGGGCGAGAAGATTGCTCCTCCCGCCCGGTCCCCCTTACCCCCAACCCATCATAAATCCTTATTTTTTAGAGCGTGATTCACGCTCTAACTCATCTTTGAGCGATTTTGCGCGTTCCCAGGCGTTTTGATCTGTGATGCCTTCTGGTAACACGACCGGAATCGCTTCTTCCGACCGATACGATATCACCGGCGCTTTCGTGTCACTTGGTCTGGTGAAGGTTGTCGGCAAACAGCCGACCCCAACTACGAGGGCGACGAACAGCACCGCCACTATTCGCATCATCGCCCCCTTTCCCGTTTCTTTTTCGCATCGTTCAGCAACATTTCACGAGTCTCGTCAATAACCGGCTGAGTTTTACCTTCGTCGGCCGTCTCGGCTCCGAGCAATAGCTCGCTGCGGGACTGAAACAGTTTCCAGGCGATCTCTTCCAAGCGAGCAGCTTCTTCGCTCAGTTGAGTGTCATTTCGTTCCTGTGCGATCTCTCGCAGGCGATCGCAAACAGCCTGACGACGCAGGTAGGCTTTTTCGAGTTTGCTTTGCTCCGCTGTCCGATCAGGACGCGGCGCGGGCGGCCCCTTCTGGGCCTTAGCGGCCGTGGTCTTGGAATCGTTTCCGCCCCACCAGGATGCCCACCATGAAGAGGATTCCGTGGGCTTCTGAGCAGCTAAAGCGCCCACAGCCAACCCCAAGACGACCCCGGCCAACCGGTGTCCGCGTAATCCGCGCATCACTCACCCCCACAGCCTGCTCTCCCCCCCGGTACGAGCAGGTCGCCTGAATGAACGCTCGATTTCGTTTCGTGTGGATGCGATATGCCAAGTGATAGGGGAAAAGTAAAGAGGAAATTACGTGAAGAAAGGAGAAAAGAGAGCGATATAAAAAGAGAAAGCCTCGGTCATGGGACCGAGGCTTTCGGTATATCTTAGTAACG